>JBKHEO010000037.1:0-19518 GCA_046540755.1 Halomonas sp.
CCTTGCCATGAGGGCGTAACGGCCCCATGGTCTATGGTGTAGTGGCAAGTGAATCCCCCGACGAGAGAAGGAGTCGAGATGAGCATCGAGAAAACCGGCAGTGCCGTCTGGCAGGGCGGCCTCAAGGATGGCAAGGGCACCGTTTCCACCCAGAGCGGCGTGATCCAGGACGTTCCCTACAGCTTCGCCAAGCGCTTCGAGGGCGAGGCCGGCTCCAACCCCGAGGAGCTGATCGGCGCCGCCCATGCGAGCTGCTACTCCATGGCCCTGTCGATGATCCTCGGCGAGGCGGGCATGACGGCCGAACGCATCGCCACCGAGGCCAGGGTGTCCCTGGAGCAGGTCGAGGGCGGCTTCGCCATCACCCGCGTCCACCTGAGCACCGTGGCGAGTATCCCCGGCGCCGACCAGGCGGCCTTCCAGGACGCCGCCGAGAAGGCCAAGGCGGGCTGTCCGGTCTCCCAGCTGTTCAACGCCGAGATCAGCCTGGACGCCCGGCTGGAGGGCTGACCCCGACCTCCTCCAGCGCTCGAGCGCCGGGGCCGCCATTGCTGGCGGCCCCGGCGTCGTTGTGGCCCGCTTCAGGCGTCCTGCGATGCGCCTCGGCGTCGCTCGGCCGCCTTCACCAGGGCGCGGATCAGGCGCTGCTGGGGGCGATTGAAGACCAGCCACTCCGGGTGCCACTGCACGCCGATCAGGAAGTCGTGGTCGCGGGACTCGATGCCCTGCACCAGGCCGTCGCGGTCCCGGGCGACGATCTCGATGCCGCGCCCGGCCCGCTGCACCGCCTGGTGGTGCAGGCTGTTGATGCGGCACCAGCTCACTCGCAGGATGCGATAGAGCTGGCTGTCGCCGACGATGTCCACGGTCTTGCGCGGCAGCACCGTGCGCCGCCGCTTGAGCCCCTCGTGGCTGGTGTAGATGTCGGGGTCCAGGCTGCCGCCCAGGTAGACGTTGATCAGCTGGGCGCCGCGGCAGATGCCGAGCACCGGGGTGCCGCGGGGGATGAAGGTCTCGAGCAGCTCCAGTTCCAGCTCGTCGCGCTGGGGGTCCACACGCACCTCGAGCTGCACCTCGGCGTCGTAGAGGTGGGCCTGGATGTCGTCGCCGCCGCCGATGATCAGGCCGTCGAGGGCCTGTGGCCAGGGGCGTGAGGGGGACAGGCGTTGCGGCCGCCCGCCGTGGCGCCAGACGGCGAACCAGTCGAAGAGCCAGGCGATCTGGCTCTTGCGATCCGAGGTGGTGATGCCGATCAGCGGGCGCTGGCTCATGCCGCCTTCACCCAGCGGCGCAGGCGCAGCCAAAGGCGAAACAAGGGAGAGCGGGTGTGGTAAGCCACGTAGTCGGCGCTGCGCCGCGCCAGCGTCTCCTTGTCGGCGGCCAGCTTCTCCACCTCGATCCAGCGGTTCCACTCCACGGCCGAGCCCCAGCCGGGCCGGGAGAGGCGCGCGTCGGGCAGCCGGTAGTGGAAGGTGGGACGCGCCTTGACCAGCTTGTTGAGGAACAGCTCGTGGGGGTAGTCGGGGCGCAGGTGGGCGAACAGCGGGGTCATGTCGAGCTCGCGATTGCGTGTCGGGTTGTCGGCCAGGTAGTCGCCGATCAGGGTGTCGAGGTCCGGGGCGTAGTCCGCGGCCAGGACCTTGAGGGCGTAGGGGCGCGGGAAGGGGTTGGCATGGGGCAGCATCTCGCGGGTGATGTCCACGTCGATCTGCTTGCGCAGCCACTCGGCGCTGAGCAGGTAGGCGCGCAGGTGGTCGCGCAGGCTCTCTACCTCGAGGCTCGGCGCCTCGGGGTTCAAGTGCAGCCCGAAGCCGTAGAGCAGGCTCTCCTCGGTGCCCTTGGCGCCCTGCTCGCGCAGCGCCGCGAACAGGGCGTCGAGCTCGCCCAGCTCGTCCCAGGGCACCGGCGGGCAGACGATCTCGGTGGGCACCAGGCCGGTGACCACGTCGCCGATCAGCTCCCGGGTGCGATTGTGGAAGTCGAGGCGCATCTGGTGGCGCTGGCGCTCCCATTCACTGTCGCCGCGGGGCATGGCCTCCAGCACCTCGGCGTCGGGATGGGCATACTGGGTGTCGAGCTCGATGGTGAAGGTGCCCCAGCGGGTCTCTTCCACCTTGAGGCGATGGGGGCTGAGCACCTTCACCTCGCCGCCGAACAGATCGCACACCATCGCGGCGGTATCCCGTGGGGGCAGGCCGGCGAACTCGATCTCGACCCCCACGCGGCGGACCTCGCCGTCGGGCGTTCGCGGTTCGGGTGGCGGTAACGGCGTCATGGCGGCATCCTGAGCGTCACATGGGAGCGTCTGCGAGGGTACCATACCGCCCCGCGTCCCCGACGCTCCGATCCCCCATCGACATGGAGGCATGATGTTGTCGCACCGCCGCCTCGGTTCCCGTGCCACCGCCTGGACGCTGCTGTTCGGACTACTGCTGGGGCTGTCCGCCTGGCTGCTGCCCGTCGCCGCCCAGGCCCAGGCGGACAGCCTGCCGGGCCTGGTGACCTCCGGGGAGGACCAGGAGCAGCATGATCCCCAGGCCTTCCAGGAGTCGCTGGAACGGATCATCGCCACCCTGGAGGACAGCGAGCGACGCGACCAGCTGCTGGAGAGCCTCAGGGACCTGCAGAGCGTGCATGGCGAGGCCACCGAGGAGAGCGGCATCGCGCCGCGCCAGGGGCTGCTCGGTGCCCTGGCGGAGACCATCGACGACCTCGGCGACCAGGCCGAGGGCGACTCCCCCGTGAGGCGCTGGGAGGCCCAGCTGCGCCAGGGCTGGCGTGACCTCAGCACCCTGGTGGCCGAGACCGGCAACGCCGACCTGATCCGCTTCGCGGTGGAGGCGGCGGTGCTGCTGGTGATCTGGGGGAGCCTGCTGGTAATCCTGGTCGCCCTGGGGCGGCTGCTGGCGCGGCGGCGCGGCTGGCCCCTCGACCTGCCCCGGGAGCCGCGGGCCTGGCTTCTGACCATGCACTTCCTGCGTCGCTGGCTGCCCTGGGCGCTGGCCTTCGCGCTGGTGCTGGGCATCGCCCAGCTGGTGCCCGAGAGCTCCGGCCGGGTGCTGGCGCTGGTGGTGGCCTACGTGGCCCTGGCCGGGCGCACCCTCTCGGTGGTGGTGGAGACCTTCGTCTCGGTCTTCACCCGCGGGCACCGTTTCGTGGCGGTACAGCTGCTGCAGCACCATGGGCTGCGCCCGCTGTTCGTGATCGGCGCCCTGGTGGCGCTGGGGGATGCCTTCAACTCCGGGCGCCTCTCGGGGCTGCTGGGCGACGAGCTCGCCGGGCTCGCCTCGGTGCTCGCCAACATGCTGGCGGCACTGCTCAGCATGCGCTTCATCCTGCGCTTCAAGCGCCCCATCCGGCATATCATCCGCAATCGCCCCTGGCGCGAGCGCCGCGAGACCAGCGCCAGTGCCAGCATCGTCCAGGTGCTGGGCGGTCTCTGGCACGTGCCGGCGCTGCTGCTGGTGGGGGGCTCGCTGGTGGCGATCTTCATCACCGGCGGCGACGTGGGCACCGCCCTGGCGCGCTCGATCATCTCCGCGGCCCTGCTGGTGCTGACGTTGGTGGTCACCGGCCTGGTGCGGCGCCACGCCGAGCGGCGCAAGCGGCGCCAGCGCCGGCGGCGGGTCAGCCAGTATCGGGTGCGCCTGGAGCGCTTCGGCTATGTGCTGGCCCACGTCGCCGCCTGGCTGGCCTTCGCCGAACTCTCGCTGCAGGTGTGGGGCGCCTCGCTGCTGGGCATCGGCGCCCAGGGGGTGGCCAGCGCACGCATCGGCCAGGCGCTGCTGGCCATCGCCCTGACCCTGCTGCTGGCCTGGCTGGCGTGGATCTTCGCCGATACCGCCATCCAGCGTGCCCTGACGAGCTCCGCCCGGGCCCGGGGGCGGCGGGTCAACCAGGCGCGCGCCCAGACCATCACGCCGATGATCCGCAACGTCATCTTCGCCACCATCGTGGTGATCGCCGCCATCGTCGGCCTGGCCAACCTGGGCGTGAACGTCACCCCGCTGCTGGCCGGTGCCGGGGTGATCGGCCTGGCGCTCGGCTTCGGCGCCCAGACACTGGTACAGGACCTGATCACCGGCATCTTCATCCTCATCGAGGACTCCCTGGCGGTGGACGACTTCGTGCGGATCAATGGCCACATGGGCACGGTGGAGGGGCTGACGCTGCGCACCGTGCGCCTGCGCGATATCGACGGCATCGTGCACATCATCACCTTCAGCCGCATCGAATCGATCCACAACATGTCGCGCCAGTTCGGTATCGCCCTGATGACGCTCCGCATCCCCCACGACATGCCCATCGACGATGCCATCACCCTGATGCATGAGACCGCCCAGGCGCTGCGCCAGGACCCGATGATGCGCCACTACATCTGGTCGCCGCTGGAGATGCAGGGCATCCAGGCCTTCGAGGAGGGCTGCCCGATCCTGCGCATGCGTTTTCGCACCGCCCCGGAGATGCAGTGGGACGTGGCACGCGCCTTCAACCTGCTGCTCAAGCAGCGCATGGAGGCCCAGGGCGTCGACCTGGGCATGCCGCGCCTGAGCGTGGCCATGGAGGGGCGCGGCGGCGGCCGCCTGGATGGCACCGGCGAGCACGGCGACGAGCGGGATGCGGCCGGCCGTGAGCCCGGCCAGGCCGGGGTGGGCGACCCCCATCGCCAGACCAGCGCCAGCGGCGGCTCGCCCGACCCGGCCCAGTAGATGCGCCGCCATCCTGAAACCGGCAGGGAGGCCCTTGCGTGATCCATGTCGAACGCCAGGACAGCCTGCACCTCAAGGTCTCTCGCGTGCTGCAGGAGGAGACCTCGCATCGGCTCGACCTCTTCCTGTTCGTGCCCGGCGAGCTGGGGCTGACCGGCCGGGTGATCGCCGAGGAGGACTTCTACCATGCGGCGATCCAGGTCAAGCGCACCTACTACAGCGACCGCTACCGCCTGCCGCTGGTGTTAAGCCGCCTGGCCGAGCGGGGCAAGCTCGACCCCGAGCACTACCGCCTGAGCCTGAGCCTCTACGCCTACCAGTACGTGGTGGCCATGGAGCGCTCCACCCAGCCGCTGATCGACGATGCCCGGCGCGCCCGACGTGAGGAGAAGGTCGACAATGCCGAGAAGCGCGAGAAGGGCGAGAGAAGCGGTCAGGGCGAGGGGAAGAAGAGGACGACGGGCGAGGCGTCGGGTAGCGCCGCGGAAGACGAGGAGGCGCCCAGCCTGGAGCGGCGCCTGGAGGAGCACCTCGACCTGGCGGTGAGTATCCTGCGCCGCCTGCGTCGCCACGAGCCGGCCGAGGAGAGCCTGCACCGCTACTTCGCCACCATCGACAACTACCTCTCCTGGTTCACCGAGCAGCGCCTCCTGGCGCTGCTCGCCGGGCTGCCCCGAGGCGCGCGCTTTCGCCCGCTGCGTGCGCGCCTGGTGGCGATCTGCCGCGCCGAGGATGCCTACCGCCGCGAGCGCGAGTACAACTCCGAGCGGGTGACCCGCGACCCCACGCGGATGTCCAACAAGATGCGCCTGCTGCGGCGATTGATCGAGTACCCGGTGACCCTCAAGCAGAAGACCCAGGAGCTGGGCAACGCCGAGCAGAAGGCGGTGAAGGCGCTGGCCACCGCGGTGGTGATGGTGTTCGTCTCCCTGGGACTGCTGCAGGTGCGCGATACCCTGGCCGATATCACCGCGCTCTTCGTGCTGGCCATGGCCGGCATCTACGCCCTGCGCGAGGTGTTCAAGGACGACCTGCGCAACACCCTGTGGCGCCTGTTGCGCCGCGGCCGCCCCAAGTGGCGTCGTCAGTACCTTGACCCCACTCACCACCAGGTGGTGGGGCGCCAGCGGGAGTGGTTCGACTACAAGCGCTATGCCCGCCTCGATGACGAGATCAAGCGGGTGCGCAAGCGCAACGTGGCCCAGCGCGAGGAGGTCGTGCTGCACTACCGCTCCAGCTCGCGAATGTCGCCGACCCGCTTCCTGAGCGGCTACGACCACACCCGCGAGACGCTGTCGCTCGACCTCGCCCTGATCGCGCGGCTGATGGAGAAGGGCAGCCATCGGGTCTATCGCCTGCAGGAGGGCGACCAGGTGGTGCGCGAGGAGGTGGAGAAGCGCCACCTGCTCAACCTGGTGATCCGCGAGACCCAGGGCGAGGCCCCGCCCACCCTGCAGCGCTGGAAGATCGTGATGAGCCGCTCGCGCATCGTCGACGTGGAGCGGGTCCACGCCGAGGGCCCGGGGCACGAGGCGGCGGCGGGCGCCAACGTTCCCTGAGAGGTCATGCATCTCAGGAAGTCTGGGAAAGGTTCTCCGGCCCGAAGGCGTCGGGGAGCAGGGCGGCCATGGTGTATTCCCGAAGCAGGCACCCCTCGGCGTCCACCACGCGGATGCGGGTGGCCTCGTCGGCAAACTCGCGGATGCGCTGGCGGCAGTCGCCGCAGGGCGTGCAGAGGTGCTCGCCGGGGCCGATCACCCACACCTCGCGCAGGCGCCGCTCGCCGGCGCTGGCCATGGCGGCGATGGCCGAGGCCTCGGCGCAAAGTCCCTTGTAGTGGGCCACCTCGACGTTGGCCCCCGCGTAGCGCCTGCCGCTCTCGCTCACCACCACCGCGCCCACCGGGTGGCGGGAGTAGGGGGCGTAGGCGCGCCCGCGCACCGCCACCAGGGTCTCGATCAGGCTCGGGTCCGGTGTGCTCATGCGCTGCCCTCGCGATCGTCGGCCTGGCGGTCATCGAGCAGCACGGCGTCGAGTGCGGTGCGCATCATGTCGTCGAAGCTGCGCTCCCGGGCGTTGCTGTCCAGAGAATCGCCCTTGAGGATATGGTCGGAGACGGTGCAGATGGTCGCCGCCCGGGCGCCGAACTCGGCGGCCACCCCGTAGAGGCCGGCGGCCTCCATCTCCACGCCGACGATGCCGTAGCGCCTGAGCCGATCGGCGGTCTCGGGGCGCGGGTCGTAGAAGAGGTCCGCCGAGAAGAGATTGCCCACCCGCGGTGAGAGGCCCTGGGCCTCGGCGGCGTCGACCAGCGCCCGGGTGAGGGCGAAGTCCGCGGTGGCGGCGAAGTCCATGCCGCCGAAGCGGGTGCGGTTGACGCCCGAGTCGGTGCAGGCGCCCAGGCCGATCACCAGGTCGCGCACTGCCATGTCGTCGCGCACCGCGCCGCAGGAGCCCACGCGGATCAGGCGCCTTGCGCCGTACTCGGTGATCAGCTCCTTGGCATAGATGGAGACCGAGGGGATGCCCATGCCATGGCCCATCACAGAGACCGCCCGGCCGCGGTAGGTGCCGGTGAAGCCGGCCATGCTGCGCACGGTGTTCACCTGGCGGGCGTCCTCCAGGTAGGTCTCGGCGATGTACCTGGCGCGCAGCGGGTCGCCGGGCATCAGCACGGTGTCGGCGAAGTCGCCGGGGGCGGCGTCGATATGGGGCGTGGCCATCACGGGGCTCCTGTGGCATTGATGTTCAGGAAGGAAGTGCCGTCGGCGAAGGGCGGCAGGGCGAGCCACTCGGCGAGGCTCTGGCCGATGTCGGCGAAGGTCGCCCGTGCCCCCAGGGAGCCGGGCACCAGGCCGCCGCCCAGCGCCAGCACCGGCACCCGCTCGCGGGTGTGGTCGGTGCCGGGCCAGCTGGGGTCGCAGCCATGGTCGGCGGTGAGCACCAGCAGGTCGTCGTCCCCGAGCCTTCCCAGCAGCGCGGGCAGGCGGGCGTCGAAGGCTTCCAGGGCGGCGGCGTAGCCCGCCGCGTCGCGGCGGTGGCCGTAGAGGGTGTCGAAGTCGACGAAGTTGGTCATGACCAGCGAGTGGCCGCCGGTCGCCTCCAGCGCCGCCAGGGTGGCGTCCATCAGGGCGTCGTGGCCGCTCGCCTTGACCGTGCGCGAGACGCCGCAGTGGGCGTAGATGTCGGCGATCTTGCCGATGGCCACCACCTCGCCGCCATCATCGACGAGTTTCTGCAGCAGGGTGGGCGAGGGCGGCTCGACGCTGACGTCGCGGCGGTTGGCGGTGCGCGCGAAGTCGGCGGCGCTCTCTCCGGTGAAGGGCCGCGCGATCACCCGGCCGATGTTGTACGGCTCAAGCAGGCGGCGGGCGGTCTCGCAGAGCGCGTAGAGTCGTTCCAGGCCGAAGGCCTCCTCGTGGGCGGCGATCTGGAACACCGAGTCCGCCGAGGTGTAGACGATGGGCTTGCCGGTGGCGAGGTGTTCCTCGCCGAGCCGGGCGATGATCTCGGTGCCCGAGGCGTGGCAGTCGCCGAGTACCCCGGGCAGCTGGCCCTCGCGCACCAGCGCCTCGAGCAGCTCGGGCGGGAAGCTGTTGTCAGTGTCGCGGAAGTAGCCCCACTCGAAGCGCACCGGCACCCCGGCGATCTCCCAGTGGCCGGAGGGGGTGTCCTTGCCCGAGGAGACCTCGGCGGCGTGACCCCAGGCGCCGACCACCTCGGTGGGCGGGGTCACTCCCTCGGCCCAGGCGCCGGTGGCGGCGTGGTGGGCGTGGAAGAGCCCCAGGCGGGCCAGGTTCGGCAGCGCCAGAGAGCCTTCCTTTCCGCGGCCGTCGCATTCCCCCCGGGCGCAGGCGGCGGCGATATGGCCCAGCGTATCGCTGCCCTCGTCACCGAAGCGCGCGGCGTCGGGACCGGCGCCGATGCCGAAGGAATCGAGGACCAGCAGGATGGCGCGGCGCCGCGTGCCGTGGGTCATCGTCTCTCTCCGTGGAGGCGTTGCTGGATCAGCGTGGGCGCCGTGGCGGCGGCGTCGCCCACCATGATGGCCGCGCGAAGGGTGGCGGCGGCGCGCTCGGCGTCGGCGCGGCTGGCGGCGTGGACAAGCGCCAGGGGACGCTCGTCGTCCACCTTCTCGCCGATGGCGGCGATGCCGGTGAGTCCCACGGCGGGGTCGATGGTCGCCCCCGGGGTGCGGCGTCCGCCGCCGAGCTCCACCACCGAAAGGCCCAGGGTGCGGGTATCCAGACGCTGGACGATGCCGGCGCGTGCGGGGGGCACGGCGAGCGTCACCGGCGCCTCGGCCAGGTGGCACCCGGGGCACTCGAGCAGGTCTGCCGGTCCGCCGAGGCCCGCCACCATGCGCGCGAAGCGCTCGGCGGCGGCCCCCGATGACAGCGTCTGCTGGAGACGGGCCAGGGCCTCTTCCCGGTCGGTGGCCAGGCCGCCGGCGATCAGCAGCTCGGCGGCGAGCTCGCGGGTCACCGTCAGCAGCCGGCTGTCGCGGGTCTCGCCGGTGAGCAGGCGGATCGCTTCGTGCACCTCCACGGCGTTGCCGGCGCAGGGTGCCAGCGGCTGGCTCATGTCGGTGACGAGGGCCGTGGTCGGGGTGCCGGCCCGGGTGGCGACCCGGGCGATCGACTCGGCCAGCTCCCGCGAGGCCTCCAGCGTGGGCATAAAGGCCCCGCTGCCGTTCTTGACGTCCATCACCAGGGCGTCGAGCCCGCAGGCGAGCTTCTTGCCGAGGATCGAGGAGACGATCAACGGCAGCGACTCCACCGTGGCGGTGACGTCGCGGATGGCGTAGAGGCGGGCGTCGGCGGGGGCAAGCGTGGCGCTCTGGCCGACGATGGCCACCCCGACCTCGCGCACCAGGCGGCGGAAGGTGGCGGTGTCGGGGGTGACCGAGACGCCGGGGATCGCCTCGAGCTTGTCCAGGGTGCCGCCGGTGTGGCCGAGTCCGCGGCCGGAGACCATGGGCACATGGCCGCCGCAGGCGGCGACCCAGGGGCCCAGCACCAGAGAGACCAGGTCGCCCACGCCGCCGGTGGAGTGCTTGTCCAGCACCGGCCCCGGCAGGTCGTCCCAGGCGAGCGTCTGGCCGGAGTCGCGGATTGCCGTGGTCAGGGCCACCGTCTCGGGCTCGCTCATGCCGTTGAGGAACACCGCCATGGCGAGCGCGCCGACCTGGGCGTCGGAGAGCGTGCCGTCGGCGATGCCGGCCACCAGTTCGACGATCGCCTCGGGGGAGAGCGCCCGGCCGTCGCGCTTGGCGCGGATCAGCTCCTGGGGCAGCGAGGGTGGGGCGTGGCGGGCCATCAGTAGGCTCCCTGGCTCCCGCCGGGGGCGACCGCCAGCCCCAGGGTGGCCAGCAGGTCGTCCAGCAGGCTGGAGGCGCCGAAGCGGAAGTGCGCCGGGGTGATCCAGGCCGCGCCCATCAGCCGCTCGGCCAGCGTCAGGTAGGCCTGGGCGTCCTCGGCGGTGCGCACCCCGCCGGCGGCCTTGAAGCCGACATCCCGGCCGCTCGCCTTGATCGCCTCGAGGAGGATCTCGGCGGCCTCAAGGGTGGCGTTCACCGCCACCTTGCCGGTGGAGGTCTTGAGGAAGTCGGCGCCGCCCTCGATGGCGAGCTCGGCGGCGCGGCGGATCAGCGCCGGGTCCCTGAGCTCGCCGGTCTCGAGGATCACCTTGAGGTGGGCGTCGCCGCAGGCCTGGTGGCAGCAGGCGACCAGCTCGCGGCCGGTCTCCTCGTCGCCGGCGAGCAGGGCACGGTACGGGAAGACCACGTCCACCTCGTCGGCCCCGGCGGCCACCGCCTCGCGGGTCTCGCGGGCGGCGGCCATGATGTCGTCGCCGCCGTGGGGGAAGTTGGTCACCGTGGCCACCCGGACCTTGCCGGCGAGGTCGAGCGCCTTGAGGGTGCGCCGGGCGGTGGTGACGAAGGCGGGGTAGACGCACACCGCCGCCGGGGTGCCGGCGGGGGTGCGGGCGCGGCGGCACAGCGACTCTATCCGGGCGTCGGTGTCGTCGTCGTTGAGGCTGGTGAGGTCCATCAGCGCCAGTGCCTGGCGGGCGGCGCGCTTGAGGTCATCGGTCATGTCGCATCCATGTGTCGCAAAGTGAGTGAGGGCACCCGAGCCGGGCGCCCTGACGGTGAGCTTAGCCCAGGGCCCCGAGGGCCAGGAAGAAGCCGGCGATGGAGGCCGACATCAGGTTGGAAAGGGTGCCGGCCAGTACCGCCTTGAGGCCGAAGCGGGCGATCTCGTGGCGGCGGCCAGGGGCGATGCTGCCCAGTCCGCCGAGCAGGATGGCGATGGAGGAGAGGTTGGCGAAGCCGCACAGCGCGAACGACAGGATCGCCATGGTGTGGTCGCTCATCGCCTCCCCGGTGGCGGCCACTACCTGCTCGCCGTCGAGATAGGGGGCCAGGTTGATGTAGGCGACGAACTCGTTGACCACCAGCTTCTGGCCGATGAAGGAACCGGCCAGGGTGGCCTCCTCCCAGGGCACGCCGAGCAGGAAGGCCAGCGGCGCGAACAGCCAGCCGAGGAGCCACTCCAGACTCAGCTCCTCGAAGCCGACCCAGCCGCCGATGCCGCCCAGCATGCCGTTGATCAGGGCGATCAGGCCGATGAAGGCGAGCAGCATGGCGCCGACGTTGGCGGCCAGCTTGAGCCCGGAGGTGGCCCCGCTGGCGGCGGCGTCCAGCACGTTGCTGGGCCTGTCCTCGTCCTCCTCGAGCTCCTCCTCGACCTTCGAGACGCTGTCTTCGGGCTCGCGGGTCTCGGGCATGATCAGCTTGGCGAACAGCAGCCCGCCCGGGGCGGCCATGAAGGAGGCGGCCACCAGGTACTCCATGGGGATGCCGAGGGCCGCGTAGCCGGCCAGCACCGAACCGGCCACCGAGGCGAGCCCGCCGCACATCACCGCGAACAGCTGCGAGGGGGTCATGCGGGCGATGAAGGGACGCACCACCAGCGGCGCCTCGGTCTGGCCGACGAAGATGTTGGCGGTGGCGGAGAGCGACTCGGTGCGCGAGGTGCCCAGTGCCTTCTGCAGGGCGCCGCCGAGGATGCGGATGACCCACTGCATGATGCCCAGGTAGTAGAGCACGGCGATCAGCGACGAGAAGAAGATGATCACCGGCAGCACCTTGATGGCGAACACGAAGCCCACTTCGTCGGCATCGGCGAGCCCGGCGAACAGGAACTCGATGCCGTCGTTGGCGTAGCTCACCACCTGGCTGACCGCCGCCGAGATGGTGTAGAGCACCGTCTGGCCGAAGGGCACGTAGAGCACGAAGGCCCCGATGCCGGCCTGGATGGCGAAGGCGCCCACCACCGTGCGCAGGCGGATCGAGCGGCGATCGTAGGAGAAGATCAGGGCGATGGCGACCAGGGTCACCATCCCGACGAGGCTCATGATGAGGGTCATGGGGATTCTGCCTGAATGTCGTGGATTGTGGTGGAGCGATCTGCTGCGTGAAAATTATAACATTGCGTGTTATTTTTCTAACATTTTCTGTCTTAACGGGGCTTCGGATTCATGAACGAACGCAGCGCACGCCGACTGGCCACCCTGGCCGAGGCGCTGGCCGAACGGGGGAGCCTGCACCTGGCGGAGGCGGCGACGCTATGCGGCGTCTCGGAGATGACCATCCGCCGTGACCTGGCCGCCGGTGACGGCGAGCTGATGCTGATGGGCGGGCACCTGGTGCGTGCCGCCGACCCGCGCTATGCCCCGGCCTACGACCTCGACGACCAGCGCGACCGCCAGGCGGCGGCCAAGCGGGCGCTGTGCCGGCGGGCGGTGGCACGGGTGGAGGAGGGCGACACCCTGTTCATCGACTGCGGCACCACCCTGATGCCGCTGGTCACCGAGCTCGCAGCCTTTCGTGAGCTCACCGTGGTCACCTACGCCCTCAACGTGGCCAACGCCGTGGCCCGCCACCCCGGGCTGCGACTGGTGCTGCTGGGCGGGCTCTACCATCCCGCCTCCCAGTCCTTCGGAGGCGACGACGCGGCCGAGGCGGTGACCCGCCTGGGGATCAACCGTGCCTTCCTTTCCGCGGCGGGGGTTCACCCGCGCCACGGCCTGAGCTGCTTCCACTTCCACGAGGTGGCGCCCAAGCGGGCGGCGCTCGCCGCGGCCGGCGAGCGTATCCTAGTGGCCGACGCCACCAAGATCGGGGTGATCCGCCCTGCGCGCTTTGCCGAACTCGAGGAGATCGACCTGCTGGTCAGCGACGCCGAGCCCTCGCGGCTGCCGCGCGGGGTGGCGGCGCTCTCCCCGGCGTAAGCGGGAGCGTTGGCGGAACCTGGCCTGGATCAAGGCGAAGCGGGGCCGCCATTGCTATGTTGAAGTACGGTATCCCCTGAACCTGTACGGAGAACGTCGATGCAAGCCGCCGATATCATGACCCGCAATGTCATCACCGTTAGCCCCGACAGCGAGGTGCGCGAGATCGCCAGCCTGCTGCTCGAGCACGGCATCAGCGCCGTGCCGGTGGTCGACGAGGCCGACAAGGTGCTGGGCATCGTCAGCGAGGGCGACCTGATCCGCCGCGTCGAGGACGACAAGCGCAACAAGTCGTGGTGGCTGCGGCTCTTCGCCGTCAACAACCCCGGCGAGTACGTCAAGTCCCACGGCCGCCGCGCCCACGAGATCATGACCCCCGACCCCCTCACCATCGACGAGGCGATGCCGCTGGCGAAGATCTCCCGCCTGCTGGAGAAGCACCATATCAAGCGCGTGCCGGTGGTGAAGGAGGGCAAGCTGGTGGGCATCGTCAGCCGTGCCAACCTGCTGCAGGGCTTCGCCGTGGGCGGGCCCGAGGCGAGCGCCAGTGCCGACGACCGCGAGATCCGCGCGGCGATCCTCAAGGAGGTCGACGACAACACCGGGGTGTTCGTCGATCGCATCAACGTCATCGTCAGCCAGGGCAAGGTGGAGCTGTGGGGCCTGGTGGAGAACGACGAGGAGCGCCTGGCGGTGCAGGTGGCGGCGGAGAACACCCCCGGGGTCAAGGCGGTAGAGAACAACCTGGGCTATGTGCCGCGGGGCTTCGGCGGGGCCTGACGGCCAGCCGACGGTAGCCCTGCCACGCGAAGGGGCGGCCCCATGGGCCGCCCCTTCGCCGTCCTGCCCTGGCCTCAGGCTTCGTCGGGCGTGGCCTGGGTGGGCTCGGTGATCCGCTCCAGCGCCCGGCGCAGGGTGTCGGTGGTGCGCTGGTGGTGGTGCAGCTTCTCCAGGCCGAACAGGCCGATGCGGAAGCTCTGATACCCCTCGCCTTCGGCGCACTTGAGCGGCACGCCGCCGGCGACCTGAAGCCCCGCCTCGGCGAAGCGTGCGACGATGCCGGGGTCGTCGGTGTAGCAGACCACCACGCCGGGAGCCTCGTAGCCCGGGGCGGCGACGCTTTGGAAGCCGAACTCGGCCAGCGCCTCGCGCACCTCGCTGCCGAGCTGGCGCTGCTCGTCGCGCACCCGGTCGAGGCCGTAGGCCTCGGTCTCGAGTATCGTGTCGCGCAGCCGCACCAGGCCGTCGGTGGGCAGGGTGGCGTGATAGGCGTGGCCGCCGGCCTCGTAGGTCTCCATGATCGAGAGCCACTTCTTGAGGTCGCAGGCGAAGCTGGTGCTGGTGGTCTCCTCGATGGTATCCCGGGCCAGCCGCGAGAGCATCACCATGGCGCAGCAGGGCGAGGCGCTCCAGCCCTTCTGCGGGGCGCTGATCAGCACGTCGACGCCGAGGTCCTGCATATCGACCCACATGGCGCCGGAGGCGATGCAGTCGAGCACGAAGAGGCCGCCCTCCTCGTGGATGGCGTCGGCCACCTGGCGGATGTAGTCATCGGGCAGCATCATGCCCGAGGCGGTCTCGACGTGGGGGGCGAAGACGATGTCGGGCTGGATGTCGCGGATCGCCTCGATGACGTCCTGCAGCGGCGCCGGCACGAAGGGGGAACGGGGGTCGTCCTCGTCCAGGCGACGCGCCTTCTGCACGTTGATGTCCGCGGGGATATGGCCCATCTCGAGGATCTGGCTCCAGCGGTAGCTGAACCAGCCGTTGCGCACCACCAGGGCGCGGCGCCCCTTGGTGAACTGGCGGGCCACCGCCTCCATGCCGAGGGTGCCGTTGCCGGGGACGATCACCGTGCTGTGGGCGTTGTAGACCCCCTTGAGGTGGGAGGAGAGGTCGCGCATCACCTCCTGGAAGCGAGCGGACATATGGTTCAGCGAGCGGTCGGTGTAGACCACCGAGTACTCCAGCAGACCCTCGGGGTCGACGTCGGGAAGCAGACCGGGCATCTCGTTCTCCGTGTTGGTTCCAGCCTTCCGAGGCGAAGGCCTCAGGTCCTTCAAGCATATTCCCATTGCCGGGCCGGGGCCAGCCGTGGCGGTACTCCTGTCGGCGTTGTGGGCGCTGGGCTCAGCTCCCCTGGGCCGCCTGGATGGCGGTCAGCGCGATGGTGTAGACGATGTCGTCCACCAGCGCCCCGCGGGAGAGGTCATTCACCGGCTTGTTGAGGCCCTGCAGCATGGGGCCGACGCTGACCACCTGGGCGCTGCGCTGCACCGCCTTGTAGGTGGTGTTGCCGGTATTGAGGTCGGGGAAGACGAACACCGTGGCGCGGCCGGCCACCGGGGAGTCGGGTGCCTTCTGGCGGCCGACGCTCTCGGTGGCGGCGGCGTCGTACTGCAGCGGGCCGTCGATGCACAGCTCCGGGTCGCGCTCGCGGGCCAGGCGGGTGGCCTGGCGCACCTTCTCGACGTCGGCGCCGGAGCCGGATTCGCCGGTGGAGTAGCTGATCATCGCCACCCGCGGCTCGATGCCGAAGGCCGCCGCGGAGCGGGCGCTCTGGATGGCGATCTCGGCCAGGGTCTCGGCGTCGGGGTCGGGGTTCACGGCGCAGTCGCCGTAGACCACCACCTGCTCGGGGAGCAGCATGAAGAAGACCGACGACACCTGGGCGTAGCCGGGGGCAGTCTTGATCAGCTGGAAGGCGGGGCGCACGGTGTTGGCGGTGGTGTGCACGGCACCCGAGACCAGGCCGTCGACCTCCCCCTCGGCGAGCATCATGGTGCCGAGCACCACGTTGTCCTGCAGCTGGGCCTCGGCGGTGATGGCGTTCACCTTGCCGCGCCGGCGCTCCACCATGGGCGCCACGTAGCGGGTGCGGATCCCCTCCGGATCGACGATCTCGAGCCCCTCGGGCAGCTCGATGCCGCGGCTCCTGGCCACCGCCTCGATCTCCTCGCGCCGGCCGAGCAGCACGCAGCGGGCGATGCCGCGGCGCTGGCAGATCGCCGCTGCCTCCACGGTGCGCGGCTCGTCGCCCTCCGGCAGCACGATGCGCCGGTCGGCCTGCTGCGCCAGCTGCACCAGCTGGTGGCGGAAGGCGGCGGGGGAGAGGCGGCGCGGGTAGCCGCGGCTGAGGGTTGTCTTCAGCCACGGCAGGTCGAGGTGGCTGGCGACGAAGCGGGTCACCTGCTCGGCGCGCTCGGCGTCGTCGACGGGGATGTCGTTGGCCATCTGTCCGAGGTTCTTGGCGGTGGTGAAGCTGTCGGTCTCGACGCTGATCACCGGCAGGCCGGTCTTCAGCGCCGGCCGGCACATCTCGATCATGTCCGCGCCGGGGAGGAAGCCGTTGGTCAGCAGCACCCCGGCCAGCGGTACCCCGTTCATGGTCGCCAGCGCCGCGGCCAGCACCACGTCGTCGCGGTCCCCGGAGGCCACCACCAGGCTGCCGGGGCGGAAGATATGCAGGGCATTGGAGGCGCTGCGGGCGCACAGGCTGGTGGAGAGCACGCGGCGCTCGGGCTCGCCCTCGTTGAGCACGGTGGCGTTCAGGGCGCGGGTCACGTCCAGCATGCGTGGCGCGGAGAGGGCGTCGTGCCAGGGCACGGCGCCGATCAGGCGGAACTGCTCGCCGTCCAGGGCCGGCAGGTAGCGGCGCAGGGTGTCGGCCAGGGCGCCATTGGTGCTCGCCGCCAGGTCGGGTGCCGAGAGGCTGGCTGCCGTGTCGCCCTTCGGCAGCGGCCGCACCCGCATCAGGATGCAGCCCAGGGTGCGCGGGGAGCGCGCGCCGTCGAAGGGCTGGGCATGCAGGTCGAGCTGCTCGGCCAGCTGGCGCGGGTCGTTCAGGTCGCCGTCGGCTACCAGGATCACCCGCGCATCCAGGGCGCGGGCCAGCTCGGCGTTGAGCTGGCCGGCATAGCTGCTCTGGGGGCTGGCCACCAGCCCCTCCACCACCACCAGGTCGGGGCCGGCCTCGGGGTCATCGCCCATCGCCCGGGCGTGGCGTGCCACCGCCTCCTCCATCAGGTCGTCGAGGCGCTCGTCGCGCAGCAGGCGCTCCAGGCGCGCCTGGGGCAGCGGCTCGGGGGGCGTGAGCCCCAGGGTGGTGCGCGCCAGGGCGGTGGAGCGGTCGGGGCCGGGGCCGTTGAGCTCGTCCTGGCGGAAGGGGCGCAGGAAGCCCGCCTTGAGGCCCAGGGTATCCAGGGCGCGGATCAGCCCCAGGCAGGCGGAGGTCAGGCCGACGCCGGTGCCGGTGGGCACCAGCAGCAGCGTGCGCGGGTCGGGTCGACTCATGGTGGGGTCTCGTCGAGGAGTTGTCGGGTCTCGAAGGCGATGCGGCCCTCTTCGTCGGTGGGGATCACCCACAGCTCGGGGCCGCCCTGGTCGGCGTCGACGCGCCCCTCGCGGCCGCCCACCGTCGCGGCATTGGCCGCGGCGGCCAGGCGCAGCCCGAAGTGGGGCAGCGCCTCCACCACCCGGGCGCGCACCGCGGGGGCATTCTCGCCGATACCGCCGGTGAAGACGATGCCGTCGAGCCGCGGCAGGGCGCAGGAGAGGGCGGCCAGGGACTTGGCGATACGGTAGCAGAACACCTCGATGGCCAGCTCGGCGCCGGGGTGATGCTCGGCGGCGGCCTGCTCGAGGCGACGCATGTCGTTGGAGAGCCCGGAGAGCCCCAGCAGGCCGCTCTCCTTGTTGAGCAGGGTGTCGATGCGCTCCAGCGACCAGCCCAGCTGGCGCCCCAGGTGGGCGTGCAGGCCGGGGTCGACGTCGCCGCTGCGGGTGCCCATGACCAGCCCCTCCAGGGGGGTCAGGCCCATGCTGGTGTCCACGCTCTGGCCCTGCCACACCGCGCAGGTGGAGCAGCCGTTGCCCAGATGGGCGATCAGCCAGCCGCCATGGGCGCGGGCCGAGAGGGCGTCGACCCGGGCGCTGACGTGGGCGTGGCTGCTGCCGTGGAAGCCGTAGCGGCGGATGCCATGGCGGGTGTAGAGGTGCTGGGGCAGGGCGTAGCGGTAGGCGCGGGGCGGCAGGGTCTGGTGGAAGGCGGTGTCGAACACCGCCACCTGGGGCAGCTCGGCAAACAGCGCCAGGGTGGCGCGGACACCCGCCAGGTTGGCCGGGTTGTGCAGCGGCGCCAGGGCGCCGGTGGCCTCGATGGCGCGCAGCACCTCGTCATCGATGCGGGTGGCGCGGGTGAAGCGCTCGCCGCCGTGGACGATGCGGTGGCCCACCGCGACCGGGTGGGCGCCGCCCAGCCCCTCGAGGATCGCCGCCATCGCCTCGGCGTGGTCGGCGCCGGGCAGTGGCCGGGCGAAGCGCTCGCCATCTGCATCTATGCCCGTCAGGCGGGCGTCGTCGCCCCCCAGGCGCTCGGCCAGGCCGGAGTGTCGGGGACGCGTCGGGTCCTCGGGCACCAGGGCGTACTTGATGGAGGAGGAGCCGCAGTTGATCACCAGGACGGGGTCGCGCATGGCGAAGCCTCGTGGACGAAATGAGACGTTAGGCTAACATGGTGACTCCACCCGGGGGGACGGTTGCGCCTTGATGCGCGTCATGATCCCGGGCGAAGCCCTGCATTTCGCTGACCCGCAAGGACGCGCATGTCCCGACCCGCCCCCTTTCCCCGCCCCCTCGCCCTCCTCCTGATGGCCTGCCTGGCGACCCTGTTCGCCGCCAACCACGTGTCGGCCCGGGTCGCCTTCGACGACGGTGCCGGCCTGCTGCTGGCTATCCTGGTGCGCTCGGGCCTGGCCACCCTGGCGCTCGGCGTGCTGGTGCTGGCCCGGCGCAAGCCGCTGCGCCTGCCGGCGGGCAGCGGGCGCTGGCAGCTGGCGGTGGGGCTGCTGGTGACCCTGCAGAGCCTGTGCCTCTACTCGGCGGTGGCGCGCATCCCCGTGGTGGTGGCGCTGCTGCTGATGAACACCCTGCCGATCCAGCTGGCGCTGATCAGCTGGGCGATGGGCGGGCCGCGCCCCACGTCCCGGGCGGCACTGATCATGGGGGTGATCCTGGTGGGGTTGGTGGTGGTGCTGGACGTGCCGGCCTGGCTCGCCGAGCCGGAGGCGCTGGGACCGGCGTGGTTCCTCGGGGTGGCGCTGGGGCTGGCCGCCGCCTTCGTCTTCGCCTGGGCGCTGTGGATCACCGAGCATCGCCTGGCCGAGGTGGACAGCACCCTGCGCAGCCTGCTGACCATGCTCACCGTGCTGGTGGCCATGCTGGCGGCGGGCGGCGCCGGCCTGGTGCCCGGGGGCATGGCGCTGCCCGAGAGTACCGCGGGTCTCTGGGGGCTCGCCGCACTGGGGCTCTTCTACGGCCTGGCCTTCTCGACCCTGTTCATCACCGTGCCGCGGCTCGACATGGCGCGCAACGCCCCGGCCATGAACATGGAGCCGGTGGCCGCGCTGCTGCTGGGCTACCTGGTGCTGGGCCAGGCGCTGACCCCGGTGCAGCTCGTCGGCGGCGGCATCGTAGTGGCGGGGATCGTGGCGTTGGGGCTCTCCCGGCGGGC
>JBKHEO010000038.1:0-19154 GCA_046540755.1 Halomonas sp.
CGGGTGGGCGGCGTCATGAAGCGCGTGCTCTTGCCGGCATTGGCGAAGACATCCAGGGTGGCGCCACGGCGCTCCGGGCTGTAGCTGTCGAGCAGACCGTCCGGCGCCTGTCCCTTGAGCACCCAGGCCAGCTTCCAGCCGGCATTGGCGGCATCCGCCAGGCCGTTGTTGAGCCCGCGAACACCGAAGATCGGTACCAGGTGGGCACTGTCGCCGATAAACAGCACGCGCCCATGGCGATAGTCATCCAGGGCCAAAGTGTAGGCCTTGTAGAGGCTCCACCACTCCAGCTCCCAGTCGCCCTTCTCGTGCATCACGTCTCGCACGACCCGCTCGACCTTCTCGCGGATCCTCCCCTCCCGAACCGCCGCTTCAGGGTCCTCTCCCGGCGCCAGCTGATAGTCGATACGCCAGATGTCGTCGGGCTGCTTATGCACCAGGATGGTGGTATCGGGCATGGCCCGGGAGTGGAAGAAGGCGCGGCGCTCGGTGGGAAAGTCGGACGCCAGGCGCACGTCGGCGATCACGTAGCGCCCCTCGTAGGCCTCGCCGTGCAGCGCGAGACCCAAGGCCTTGCGTACCACGCTGCGCGCGCCGTCGGCGGCCAGCAGGTAGTCGGCCTCGAGCCGGTAGTCGCCTTCTGGCGTACTGACCTCCAGGGTGACACTGGCCTCGTCCTGCCACACATCGGTCACGACACTCTGCCAGCGCATCTCGACCCGATCACTCGCGGCGGCCTTGTCGATCAGGAACTGCTCGATGTACTGCTGCTGCAGATTATACATCGGGCAGTAGCGCTCCTGATCGGAGTGCGGCATCCGGAAGCGGTAGATCTCGCGGTCGCGAAAAAAGGTACGCCCCTGGGTCCAGCCCAGTCCCTTCTCCTCGAAGGGACGATCGACGCCCAGCTGCTGGAGGATCTCGACGCTGTGGCGGGAGATGCAGATGGCGCGGGAACCGTCGTTGACGGTGGCCTTGTCGTCCAGCACCACCGAGGCGATGCCGTGGCGGGCCAGCTCAAGGGCGGCGGTCACGCCCACCGGACCGGCACCGACGATGGCCACCGGGTGACGCAAGGCCTCGCCCGCCAGTTCGGGGGGACGCACAAAGGGGAAATACGGGTAATCGAAGTAGAGCGAATCGGTCTCTGAGCGTCCGGCGGGTCGCATGGACACCTCCTGCAGGGGGCTTGTGGTCTGGCATGGACGCAGCTTATCGCCGTGCTATCCTCCCCTCATGTCCCCATAAAAAGGGGACATCCGACACTCTCCCCTCGACCAAGGTAGCAGCCGACGTGTCCACTGGCATACCCGAAAACCGGGAACCCGACTGGCAGGCGCTCATGGCCATCCTGGCCAACTGCGTGGCCACGCTTGGCAACGAGGCGTTCGGCGATCATCTGACCGCTCTGCTCCGCCGGGGCCTCGGGGTCGGGCAGTGCATCCTCTTCGCCTATACCGGCGGCGATGTCATGACATACCTGCTGGTGGAAAACAGCCGCTACCCCAAGGTGGCCGGGCGGCTGGCGCGCCTCTACGCCGGCGGGCTGTTTCGCCAGGACCCCAACTATCCTCGGCTGCGCCAGCTGCTTCAGGCAGGCGACGGGCAGGGGGATGCCGAGTTGATCACCATGCCCGAGGATATGTCGCCGGCCTACCGCAGCCATCTGTTCGCCTTCCCGGACCTGGCCGACAAGGCCTCCGTCGTGATACCTGCCCCCGATGTCATCTACTACCTGAACCTCTACCGGGACCTGGCTCGCGGCCCTTTCAGCCGCCAGGACCTGGATGGGTTAAGGAACCTGACGCCGCTGATCGCCAGCCTGGTCCGGCGCCACTACCGCCAGGCACGCCCGGCCGCCCTGCCCGCCCGCCACGAGGACGCGGAAGCCCTCCAGGCACTCTCCCGGCGCGAGCGAGAGCTCTCTCTTCTCCTCCTTCACGGCCATACCCTCAAGACCGCCGCCGCCGAGCTCGACATCGCCCTCTCCACCGCCGAGACCTTCCGCAAGCGTGCCTACGCCAAGCTTGGCGTGCACTCCAAGACGGATCTGCTGGCGCTGTGTCGGCAGGGGTGAGTGCCGGCATGAAAAAGCCCCGGCGCATGGCCAGGGCCCGATAACGCCTTGCACGAAATGACCTCAGTCGGCGGCGAGACTGTCGAATGCCCTGGCGTTGGGGCAGAATCCGCGACACTCCTCGACCTCGGCACCGGCGCGCATGGCCTTCCAGCATTGGCCGACAACCGGGCAGCCATTGCAGGTCTTGCAAATCGCGTTGTAGCCCGGCTCGGCGGCCACCTCGGCATCCTTCAGGCCGAAGCGCTGCATCATCACCGGCATCAGGGTCTTGGCCGGGACGAAGTCACTCGGCTGCCCCGTCGCCAGCTGTCGCGCCATCTCGCGCTCGAAGCCAGGCTCGAGGGGGCTCTCCAGGTCATTCAGAAGGGCATGATAAGTGGGACCCGCTTCGTGCTGGACGTCACGTGCCAGCTGGGCCGTGGACGTGGTGTAGCAGCGCTCGGTCAGGCGCTCCCACCAGGAAGCAGTGCGAGTGGTCTGTGCAGTGGCCATGGTGACTCTCCCGTCAGGTGATCGTGCTGTCGTGAAGAGTATCGACCGATGGCAGCCGGTCTGCCTTGACGGAGATCAAAATAGTTTCAAGTGAAACAAAACTGCGAAATTCAGCCCTCCCGATGGCGAGCACGGCCGTGGCCGTGCTCGCCGGTGGAGCCGATGCCTAGAGGAAGTCAGGCTTCGGGGTCGATCACTTCATCGGCGGAGAGACCTGCCTCCTCGCCGACGGCATCGAGCTGTTCGAGGAAATAGCCGCGGGCGGCTTCGCCATCCACTCCCTTGTCGCCGGCCGTTTCGAACCAGGCATCCGGGAGCTCCGAGGCCATCTGCTGGAAGCGCTCGACCTCCTCGTCAGGCAGTTCGATGAAGGTGTTGCCCTGTTGCTCGGCGAATTCGATGCCACGCACGTCGACGACATCCATCATGTAGCCGAACAGGCGGGAGAGCCGCTCACCCGAAACCTTCTCGATCGCCGCTCGGTCCTCGTCGGAGAGCGACGCCCAGGTATCCGGGTTGATGACCAGCGAGAAGCTGCCGCGATAGAAACCGCCGGGCATCTGCACCGTGTAGGGCAGCACCTCGGCGAGGCGGAAGCTCTTGAGGCCCTCCAGGGTGAGCATGGCGCCGTCGATCACGCCCTGCGTCGCGGCCTCGTAGGTACTCGCCGGCGGCATGGCGACCCCGGTCAGCTCCAGCGCGGTGGAGATGTCGGCCATGATCCCGCCGCCGATGCGCACGCGCTTGCCGTCGAGGTCGTCGAGGCTGTCGATCGATTCATCGAGGAACAGCGACCCGGGGCCATGCACACCCACGCCGATCACCTCGACACCGCGATGCTCGCCGGCCTGGGCCAGATACTTATTGTGGGTGCGCCAGTAAGCCACCGAGGCGTCTTCCGAGGAGAAGTCCTCGAAGGTGGGCAGCTCGGGCAGCTTGGTCAATTCGAAGCGCCCCGGCATCAGGCCGTGGAAGAGCCAGGTGACGTCGGCCACGCCGTCTGCGATCAGTTCCATCTGGGAATCGGGTGGGCCCATGTCGTGGACCACGTTGACGGTGACCCGCCCCTCGGTGGCCTCCTCCACCCAGCTGGCCCAGGTCGGCCAGACGATGGTGTTGACCCCATGATTTGGCCCTGCCCAGGTGCTGACCTGTAGCTCGGTGGCCGCGGCGCCCTGGAAGGCACCCAGGGAGAGGGTGGTGAGTGCCGTCAGAATCGTCAGTTTCTTGACTGTCATTGTCGGTTTCCTTGGTTGTTGTTGAGGTCAGGCTTGGCGTGCGCCACGCAAGATCCTGATTATCACCAGGATCAGAGCGCGAGCACCAGGCGCTCGCCCTTGGCACGCGAACAGCAGGCCATCATCCGGTCGTTGGCATGGCGCTCGGCACGGCTGAGCACCAGGTCGCGGTGATCGATGTCGCCGTCGGCCACCGCCACCTCGCAGGTACCACACAGGCCTTCACAGCAGTCGCTCGGCACATCCACGCCGGCCGCCGTCAGCGCCTCGAGCAGGGTCTGGTCGTTGCCGACCCGTACCGTCAGGTCGGAGTCCGCGAGCACTGCGTCGAAAGCATGTTCGTGCTCGGGGTCGAGGATGCTGGCGCGTGCCGTGAAGTGCTCGACATGCAGGGTGCCCTCCGGCCACTCCACCGCCAGTGCCTCGAGCGCCTCGAGCATGCGCTCGGGGCCACAGCAGTAGACCTGTTCGCCTTCGGACAGGGCGGCCACTGCCCCCGGCAGGTCGAGGCGGCAGCCTTCGTCGCCGGCATGGAGGGTCAGCGCCGCCTCATGGTCACGTTCAACCCGGTCGAGAAAGGCCATGGTTCTCCGCCCGGCGCCGCAGTAGTGAAGCACATAGGGCTTGCCGAGCGCCTTGAGCCGATCAGCCATGGCCAGGATCGGCGTGATGCCGATACCGCCGGCAATCAGGGTGTAGTGCGGCGCGGTCTCGTCCAGGGGGAAGTGGTTCTTGGGCCCGGCGATATGCAGCGCGTCCCCCGGCTTGAGCGTGTCGTGGAAATGCACCGAGCCCCCGCGCCCCTCGGGCTCGCGCAGGATGGCGACAGACAGGCGGCGGCGATCACCGCGTGTGCCGCACAGCGAGTAGCAGCGGCGCCACTCGCCCGACACCAGCTCGATATGCGAACCGGGGGACCAGTCGGGCAGCTCACGTCCATGGGGATCGACCAGGTCGACACGGATCACCGCCTCGGCCTCGCGTTCCACCTCGGTGACCACGACCCGGCGCAGGATGTCATCCTTGAGCGGTGCCCCGACGCGGAAATGCGTGGCGCTGTCCCGCACCGAGGGCGTTCGACGTTCGGGATTCTGCGCCGGATCCCATTCCACCCATAGCGAGGTGGCGCCACGGAACGAGATGTTG
This sequence comes from Halomonas sp., assembly GCA_046540755.1. Classification (GTDB taxonomy): domain Bacteria; phylum Pseudomonadota; class Gammaproteobacteria; order Pseudomonadales; family Halomonadaceae; genus Halomonas. The sequence continues at coordinate 4,957 of JBKHEO010000038.1, forward strand.
GGCAGGTACTCGAACGTCTGGTCCTCGACCAGCTGCAGATGCGGCAGGCGACGGACGAATTCATCGAGGATGACCCGCATTTCCATTCGGGCGATGTTCTTGCCCATGCACTGGTGCGCCCCATAGCCGAAGGTGAGATGCTCGGCCGCGTTGTGGCGGTAGATATCGAACGCGTCGGGATTCTCCCAGTAGCGGCGATCTCGGTTGGCCGACGCCTGCACGATCAGCAGCTTGCCGCCCTTCGGAATCTTCACGCCGCCCACTTCGGTGTCGTCGGTGGCGATGCGACGCCAGGCCACGACCGACCCGGCGATACGCAGGCACTCCTCGATCGCGCTGGGAACCAGAGCGGGATTCTCACAGATGTCGTTCCAGGACTCGCGGTGCGACAGCAGGGTACGAAAGGCGTTGGTAGTGGCGAAGGCGGTGGTCTCGTGTGCGGCCACCAGGATCGCCATCATCATCGAGCGCAGATAGCTCTCAGGCACGATGCCGGGATGCACCTCATGCATGCGGATCGAGTCGTACATCCAGCCCTCGCCGGTCGGGTCGGCCAGCATGCGGTCGAGGATCGCCTGGGCCGACTGCCAGAAGCGGCCGACATCCTCGGCAATCTGCAACTGCTGTTCCGGGGAGGGGCGGCCCCAGGTATTGAGCGTGTGGGCGACCGAGAAGCGGCGAAGCTCCTGGGCATCCTCCTCGGATACCCCCAGGAAGCGCAGCGCGACGGTCATGGGAATCTCCCGGAACATCTCCGCCACCAGATCCGCGCGGCCCTTGTCGATGAAGCGGTCCATGTAGTCGCGCACCAGCTCGCGTACCCAGGCTTCATGCTTCTCGAGGTGCTCGGGCAGGAAGGCGTCCATCAGCAGCCGACGGCGCTCCATGTGGTCCGGCTCGTCCTCGTTGACCATGGTGCGGCGCATCGCATAGCCGTGGCTCTCGAGGACCTTCATCGCCTCGGGAGGCGCCGGGGTGAGCTTTTCCAGGGCGATCGACGGCGAGAAGAGGAAGTTGTCGCGGAACACCGCTTTCACGTCCTCGAAGCGGCTCACGACCCAGTAGCCGAGGCTCGGACTGTAGAACACCGGCTCCTGTTCACGCGACCAGCGCAGCGCCTCGGCGGGGTCCAGTTGATAAGGCCGGTCGAAGGGGTCGAAGGCAGCCGCCTCGGGGGAGACGGGGCAACCGTTGGGGGCCTTGATATCCGATGAGTGGAAGGGACAGCCGCTCATCGAGGCCGTCGTGGAGGAAGGGGCTGGGGACATGTCCTGCTCCAGGGGGTCGACTGCTTTACTTTTATTGAACACAATGTCGCTTTTAACGAGCATCAAAAACATAGGCGCTGGCGTTGTTGGCGTCAACTTCGCCCGCGTCGAAATCCCAGCGAGGTACGAGCATGTCAACCCTCCAGACACTGGACCGCGGCCTGAGGGCACTCCAGATCATCGCCGAAAACCGAGGGGAACTGAGCATCGCCGCTCTTGCAGCACGGCTGGATGTGCATCGCGCCATCGCGTACCGCATCGTGGCGACCCTCGAGGGCCATGGACTGGTGGTTCGCGGCAAGGAGGGAGGGCTGAGACTGGGGGCCGGCGTGGCCCTTCTGGCCGGCCACTTCCTGCCACAGTTGCGGCGAGTGGCGCAGCCGCTACTCGAGCAGCTTGCCCACCAGACACGCGCTACCGCTTTCGTCTCCGTGGCCGAGGGCGACGAGGCCGTGGTGATACTGGTGGCCGAGCCGGATGAAGGCCTGCTGCGAGTCGGTTATCGGTTGGGAAGCCGCCACCCTCTATCGCAGGGGGCGGCCGGCATTGCGATCCTGGCCGGACGGCATCCTGAGCCGAATGAGACTGAAGCGATCCGGGAAGCGCGCCAACAGGGCTACAGCATGACAAGAGGACAGCTCCAGCAGGGAGCCGTAGGCGTGGCCAGCCCGATTGTCAGCCGACGAGCAGACCCTGGGGTAGAAGGCTGCGTGGGCGTTGTCGCGATGGAGGATCTCGATATCGATCGAGCGGCCACTGCCGTCATGACATTTGCGCGCCGACTCGCCGAGCTGATGGAAAGCTAGAAAGGGCGAAGCCTCGAGCGGTCGAGGCTTCGGGTGGCGGCAATCGATGAACCCTCGCGCTCGCGACGCTACACTATCGGCCGTCCATTCGCTCCACCGAGGCCGCCCCCGATGCGTCACCACCTGCTCTCCGTCGATTCCCTCTCCCGCGACGATATCGATCACCTGATGCGGGTGGCCGCCCGCATGGAGCCCATCGCCCAGCGGCGGCAGGTCACCCGGGTGCTGGAGGGGGCGGTTCTCGGCAACCTCTTCTTCGAGGCCAGCACCCGCACCCGAGTCAGCTTCAACGCCGCCTTCTGCCGGCTGGGCGGCAGCGTCTGCGACACCACCGGCTTCACCTTCTCCTCCATGGCCAAGGGCGAGTCGCTCTACGACACCAGCCGAGTGATGAGCGGCTACTGCGACGCCATCGTGATGCGCCACCCGGAGCTCGGCTCGGTGGCGGAGTTCGCCGCCGCCACCCACGTGCCGGTGATCAACGGCGGCGACGGCCCCGGCGAGCACCCCAGCCAGGCGCTGCTCGACTTCTACACCATCGACAAGGAGTTCACCCGCCTGGGCAAGGGGCTCGCCGGCGCCCACGTGCTGATGACCGGCGACCTCAAGTACGGGCGCACGGTGCACTCGCTGATCAAGCTGCTGTCGCTCTACGACCCCATGCGCATCACCCTGGTGGCGCCGCCGGGACTTGAGATGCCGGGCCACCTGGTCGACCTGGTGGCCTCCCGGGGCCATCGCATCGAACAGCGCGACAGCCTGGCCCAGGATTACGCCGACGTCGACGTGGTCTACACCACCCGCATCCAGAAGGAGCGCTTCACCGCCGAGATGAGCGAGGGCTTCAGCCTCTCCCGGGACTTCACCGTGGACCGCGCCTTCCTCGACGCCCGCTGCGGCCGCGACACCCTGGTCATGCACCCGCTGCCCCGGGACAGCCGCCCCGAGGCCAACGACCTCGACGTCGACCTCAACGGCGACCCGCGCCTGGCGATCTTCCGCCAGACCGACAACGGCATCCCGGTGCGCATGGCGATCTTCGCCACCCTGCTGGAGGTGGACGCCCTGATCGAACAGGAGCTTCGCCCGGTGCGCTGGTTCGTGCCGCCGCGCCTGGGCGTTGACGACCCGGCGCTCTAGGCAACGCGCACTGTCGCCGCCCTTGCCTATGCTGGAGGAGTGATCCCTTCCCCGGCGGCACGAGGCTCCACGACATGACCCTGCGACGCGCCTATCGGCTCCTGGCCCTGTTCTACACCGCGCTGCTGCTGATCGGGGCGATTGCCCTGCTGGCCGGCGGCGGCACCCTCCTTTCGCTGGCCCAGCTGGGCCTCGGCGCCCTGGCGGTGGTGGGGCTGTGGGGCTACATCCTCCAGCGCGGCTTCATGAGCCCGCGCATGTGGCAGCCGCTGGCCGGGGCCCTGGCCGGTGCCGCCGTGGTGCAGCTGTGGGCGGTGCTCAGCCTGTCGCTCTCCGGCGAGGCGCTCACCTGGATGCTGGCCAGCGCGATCTTCTCGGCGCTGCTGGTGGTGATCCTCTACCGCTACGGCGATCGCGACCAGGCGCTGTGGGCCACCCCGGAGGAGCTGGAGGCCGCCGGGCGGCTGGAGGCGCTGCTGGAGGAGGGGGAGGGCACGCTGACCGCCGAGGCCCGCGACGGCGAGCGCGAGTCGCGGGTCACGGTGACCCGGGCCGGCGACGGGTTCCGCGCCAGCGTGACGCGGCGCCGCGCCGCCGAGCGCGAGACCTTCGAGGAGCGCTTCCGCCACCCCGCCACCCTGGTGTTCTTCCTGGAGAAGTTCGCCGGCGTCACGGTGCAGGACTTCCAGCGCCCCGGGACGGCCTGAGGCTCAGCGCTGCACCGGTTCCCGAGGCAGCCCCTCGCGGGCGGCGAACCAGCGCTCGACGATCAGCACCGCGCTGATGCCGTCGACCCCCGCGTCGCGCCAGCTGCCGCGCTGGCCACGCGACCGGGCGATCGCCTTCGCCTCGCCGGTGGAGCCGCGCTCGTCGACCATCTCGCAGGGCACCCCGTAGCGGCCGAAGAGGCGCTTGCCGAACTTGCGGGCGCGGGTGCTCATCTCCTGCTCCTCGCCCGCCGCGGTAAGCGGCAACCCCACCACGAAGAGGTCGGGGCGCCACACTTCCACCAGCCGCGCCACCCGCTCCCAGTCGGGGATTCCCTCGCGGGCCGGCAGCGGCTCGAGCTCGCGGGCGCTGCCCAAGAGCTCGTTGCCCACCGCCACGCCGATGCGCCGGGTGCCGAAGTCGAACCCCAGGATCAGCCGCTCGCCCTGCCTGGCCATCAGCGCCTTCCTGTCATCCGCCGCGCGCGGCTCACGAGTGTCCCGCCTCGCGGGTCATCAGGTTGAGGTCGACGCCGAGCAGGCCCGCGGCGGCGCCCAGGCGCTGCTCCGGCGGCACCTCGAAGAGGATGTCGCCGCGTCCCTCCACGGTGAGCCAGGCGTTGTCGAGCAGCTCGGCCTCGAGCTGGCCCGACTCCCAGCCGGCGCAGCCCAGGCACACCAGGAAGTGCTCGGGGCCGCGGCCGGCGGCCAGCGCCTGGAGCATGTCCATGGAGGTGGTCAGGGCAATCTCCTCGCTGACCTGGATGCTGGAGTCCCAGTCGTCGCTGGCGCCGCGGTGCAGGATGAAGCCGCGGTCCTTGTGCACCGGGCCGCCGAAGTAGACCGGGGCGTTGCGGTGCGGGCTCTCCTCGCCGCCCAGCTCCAGCTGCTCGAAGAGCGCCTCCAGGGTCAGCTCCAGGGGGCGGTTGACGATCACCCCCATGGTGCCATTCTCGTCATGGTCGCACAGGTAGGCGAGGCCGCCGGCGAAGTTGGGGTCTTCCAGGTGCGGCATCGCCAGCAGGAAGTGGTCTTTCAGGCCGAAGTTTTCCACGGATTGCATGAGACTCCCCGGCGTCCTAGCGTACGCCGTAATGATTGCCTTCACCGAACCGCCAGACCCGGGTGATGGAGAGCGAGTCCAGGTCGCCCATGCCCGCATCGAAGGGGGGATAGGGGGCGGCACCGTGGACGGTGTCCAGCGCCGCCTGGTCGAGTTCGGGATGTCCCGAGGATTGTATCACCTCCGCCCGGCGCAGCTCGCCCTCGCGGCCGATCACCACGCGGATGCGCAGCTGGCCGTGAAGATGGCGCGGCGCCGGGTGGACGCGGTTGCCGTAGGCCTCGACGCGGCGGGTCCAGTCATCGATGTAGCGCGCCTCGGCGGCGCGTCCGGCAGCCTGGCGAGGGGCGCCGGCGTCATCGCCAGGCGACTCGGGGGCGAGGCCCTGCTCCCGGATGCTGCGGGTCGCGTCAGCGAGCAGGTCGCGCCCCGAGGCGGAGGGCGCCGCCACGCTGGGCTCGCCGGGGGCATCCGCCGCCTGCGGGGCCTCCCGCGGGGTGGGCGGCGCCTCCTCGGTGGCCTGCTGCGCCGCCGGGGGGGCGCTCTCGTCGGGGCGCGCCTCGGACTCGACTCGCTCGGCCGCCTCGGGGTCGGCGGGGGTCGCGGGGTCGACGTCCGCCGCTCCCTGCTGTGAGGCGGCGGGGGCCTCAACCGGGGCGGAGCGTGACTCCGCCGGGGCCTCCTCCTGTTCGCTGCCGGCGGCCTCCTGGGCCGCCTCGGCGATGGCGTCGGCGTCGACCACGGCCTCGCTTTCGCGGGTCACCAGCACCACGTCGAGGCTTTCGCGCTCCGGGGGCGGGGCGGCGAACTGCCAGCTCGCCACCGTGCCGATCACCGCCAGGTGCAGCAGCAGCGCCAGCGAGGCGGCCAGCCAGCGCCGGTAGGGCCGGGTGACCGGGGCGTACTGGACGGGGTCATTGACCACCGGGATCATGGCGGCCGCGCCTCAGTCCCGGCGGGCCGCGAGCCGGCGCACGATGGCATCCATCAGGTCACCGGCGATGTCGGTGCCGCGCTGGTCGTCGATCTCGCGCACGCAGGTGGGGCTCGTCACGTTGATCTCGGTGATGTAGTCACCGATCACGTCGAGGCCGACGAACATCAGGCCCTTCTCGCGGATGACCGGCTGCACCTGGCGGATCAGCCAGTGATCGCGCTCGGTGAGCTCGCGGCTGGCCCCGGTACCGCCGGCGGCCAGGTTGCCGCGGGTCTCGCCCGCCAGGGGCACCCGGGCGAGGCCGTAGGGCACCGGCTCGCCCTCCACCAGCAGGATGCGGGTGTCGCCGTCCCGGATCTCCGGGAGGTAGCGCTGGGCCATGATCTGGCGCCGGCCACGCTCGGTGAGGGTCTCGATGATGGCGCCCAGGTTGCGCCCCTCGGACTGCACGTGGAAGATCCCGCTGCCGCCCATGCCGTCCAGCGGCTTGAGGATGACGTCGCCCTGCTCGGCGTGGAAGGCACGCAGCTCCGCCTCGCTGCAGGAGACCAGGGTCGGCGCGCAGCACTGGGGGAACTGCTGGGCGAAGAGCTTCTCGTTGCACTCCAGCAGCGCCCGGGTGGGGTTGACCACCAGCACGCCCTCGCGCTCGGCGAAGCCCAGCAGGTGCACGGCGTTGAGGAAGTGGGTGTCCACCGGGGGGTCCTGGCGCATCAGGATGACATCGAGCTCGGCCAGGGGGCGCGGCTCGGGCTCGCCCAGGTCATGCCAGTGCGCGGGGTCGCGGTGCACCGTCAGGTCGCGCAGGCGACCGAAGGCGCGGCCGTCGCGCAGGAAGAGGTCGCCGGGCTCCAGGTAGTGAAGCGACCAGCCGCGCTCCTGGGCGGCCCACAGCATGGCCAGGGAGGTGTCCTTCTTGTAGGCGATGTCCGCGATGGGGTCCATCACCACGCCGATCTTCAGGGCGCGCTCGCTCATGGGCTCGGGGTTCCGATCGAGAGTGTGGATAGCCCCAGTATGCCGGCTAGTCACCGCCGGGCGCCAGCCGGATACCGGTGGGCGAAAGGGTGATCAGCCGCCGCTTGTAGAGCCGCCCGATGGCCTGCTTGAAGGCGTTCTTGCTGATCCCCAGGCGCGCCTTGATCTCGGCGGCGTCGCTCTTGTCGCCCAGCGGCAGGTAGCCGCCGCTCTCGCGCAGCGCCTTGAGCACCGCCTCGCCCACCACGTCCAGGCGCGCCTCCCCCGGGGGCAACAGCGAGAGGTCCAGGCGGCCATCCTCGCGCACGCGCTTCACGTAACCGGTGACGCGCTGGCCGCGGCGCAGCGGGCGGGTCAGGTCATCGCGATAGAGCACGCCCCAGAAGCGGTGGTTCACCACCGCCTTGAGGCCGAGGTCGGTCTGATCGGCGATCACCAGGGTTACCTCGTCGCCGGCGGCGAGCCCCTCGGCCGCATCATTGACGAAGCGCTCGAGCTTCTGGCTCGCCACCGGCCGGCCCTGCTGGTCGGTGTAGAGCCTCACCAGCACCCGCTTGCCGACGCTGGGGCGGAAGCGCTGCTCGCCGAAGGGCAGCAGCAGGTCGCGGGGCTGGCCCCAGTCGAGGAAGGCGCCGATCTCGGTGACGCTGACCACCTCCAGGTAGGCAACCTCGCCGACCTCGCAGCGCGGGGCGCGGTAGCGTCGCCCTGAGGGGCCGGGGACGGAGGAGCGGGGAGCGCGTCGATCGGTCATGGCGGATATCCGGAAGGGGAGTGGGGAAGGCGACGCCCGAAGGGGTCAGGAGTGCGTCAGGCGCCGCCGTTCAGGTCGCCGAAACGGTACTGCAGCAGGCTGAGCGCCACCACCGGGGCGGTCTCGGTGCGCAGGATGCGCGGCCCCAGGGAGAGCGGGGCGAAGCCGCCCTCCCGGGCCGCGGCCACCTCGGCCTCGGACAGGCCGCCCTCGGGGCCGATCAGCAGGGCGACGCCGGCCACCGCCTCCGCCCCCTCGAGGGCGCCGGCGGTGGCGGGATGCAGCACCAGCCGCAGCGCCTCGTCGCGCGCGGCCAGCCAGTCGGCCAGGGGCCGGGGCGGATGCACCGGCGGCACCACGGCGCGGCCGCACTGCTCGCAGGCGCTGGCCGCCACCGCCTGCCAGTGGGCGAGCTTCCTCGCCTCGCGCTCGCCCTTGAGGCGCACGTCGCCATGCTCGGTGTAGAGCGGCGTGATCGCCGCCACGCCGAGCTCCACGGCCTTCTGGATGGCGTAGTCCATGCGATCCCCCTTGGCGATCGCCTGGCCCAGATGGACCGCCAGCGGCGACTCCGCCACCCCCGGCGCCACGCGCTCGATGCGCGCCACCACCCGCTTGCGCGAGGCCTCTGACAGCACCGCCTCGGCCTCGAGGCCGGCGCCGTCGAAAAGCCGCAGCGCGGCACCCTCGGCCAGGCGCAGCACCCGCGCCACGTGGCGGGCCGGCCCCTCGGGCAGAACGACGTCGCCGCCGACGCGAAGGTCGGCGGCGACGTGGATGCGCGGCGCTTTCTTGATCATGGACTCAGGCTTGATCATGAACTCAGGGCCAGCGGCGCTGCGTTACTGGGTCGCCTGGGCGCCCTGGGCCTGCTCGGCCTGGCGCTTCTTCTTGCGCGCGTAGATCGCCTCGAAGTTGACCGGCGCCAGCATCAGCGGCGGGAAGCCGCCGCGGTTGACCAGGCTGTCGATGCACTCCCGGGCATAGGGGAAGAGCACGTTGGGGCAGAAGGCGCCCAGGGTGTGCTCGAGCTGCTCGCCCTCGATGCCGGCGATGCGGAACAGGCCGGCCTGCTCGAGCTCGGCCAGGAAGGAGGTGGTGCCCTCCTCGCTGTGGGTCACCTGGGCGGTGACCTTGATCACCACCTCGAAGAGGTCGTCGCCGACCTGCTCGCTGGAGGTGTCCAGGTTCAGCCCCACCTTGGGCTTGAACGGCTGCTGGAAGACCGCGGGGGAGTTGGGCGCCTCGAAGGAGATGTCCTTGACATAGATGCGCTGCAGGGCGAACTGCAGCTGCGGCTTGTCCTGCTGACCGCCGGCCTGGGCACCGGCGCTCTGGTTGTTCTCTTCCGCCATGGGAAAGGTCCTTTTGTGCGAGTAACGAATGCTATTTCTTGACCACCGGCAGGCCGTCGGCCTGCCACTGCATCATGCCGCCCTTGAGCTTGAGCACCCGAGGGTAGCCCGCCTTGGCGAGCTTGGCCACGGTCGCGCCCGAGGACTGGCCGTGCTTGCAGACCACGATGATCGGCTTGTCCTTGACCTTCTCGAGCTCGCCCAGGCGCTCGTCGAGGCGGCTCTGGGGAATGTTGCGCGCACCGGCGATATGGCCGGCCTTGAAGTCGCCCGCCTCGCGGGTATCCAGCACCACCGCGTCCTCACGGTTGATCAGCTGGGTGGCCTCGCCGGCGGTCACGCCGCTGGAGGCGCTGCTGCGCACCTCGTAGGCGATCCAGGCGGTCAGCACCAGGAGGAAGGCGCCCACCAGCAGCGGGTGGTTCTGCACGAATTCAAACAGCTGATCGATCATGGGTGCGAAAACTCTCGTCTCGGGGCACGAAATGCGGGGCGCGACGACGCGCGACGGCCGCACAGTATACACGAGGAGGGCGCCGACGAATCAGCCCCTGCACGACTCGACCTGCGGGGGGCGCGCCATGACGCACGCGGCCGCCTGCGATATGATGCCGCAAGACGTTTCCAGCCGCGACCCCGAACGCCCCGCGTCGAGATTCCCACGCCGGAGGCCGGCATCGGCACGCTCGCGCGGCCGGCCCGCCGCCCCGAGCCGGGTCGCGCCTCCCACGCTTCGAGGACCCTCGCCATGACCGCCAAGACCCCGCGCCCCGTCGCCCTGATCATCCTCGACGGCTACGGCCACAACCCCGACCCGGCCCATAACGCCGTGGAGGCCGCCGCCACCCCGGTGATGGACCGCCTGTGGGCCGAGCGTCCCCACACCCTGATCCACACCGACGGCCGCCACGTCGGCCTCCCGGACGGCCAGATGGGCAACTCCGAGGTGGGCCATATGAACCTGGGCGCCGGGCGGGTCGTCTACCAGGACTTCACCCGCATCACCAAGGCGGTCGAGGAGGGCGACCTGGACACCATCGAGGCCCTCACCGCCCCCATCGATGCCGCGGTGGCCGCCGGCCGTGCGGTGCATCTGCTGGGCCTGCTCTCCCCGGGCGGCGTGCACAGCCACGAGGACCACATCCTCGCCGTGGCTGAGCTGGCGGCGCGCCGCGGCGCCACCCGGATCTTCGTCCACGCCTTCCTCGACGGCCGCGACATGCCGCCCCGGAGCGCCCTGGCCTCCATCGAGCGCACCAACGCCCGCCTCGCCGAGCTGGTGGGCGCCGACCACGGCTTCGTCGCCTCGCTCATCGGCCGCTACTACGCCATGGATCGCGACAACCGCTGGGATCGCGTCGAGAAGGCCTACCGCCTGCTCACCGAGGGCGAGGGGGAACATGTCGCCGCCGACGCCGAGGCGGGCCTGCGCGCCGCCTACGAGCGCGGCGAGACCGACGAGTTCGTGGCCGCCACCAGCGTGCGCCCGGCCGGGGTAGCGGTCACCCTGGAGGAGGGCGATGCCGCCCTGTTCATGAACTTCCGCGCCGACCGCGCCCGGGAGCTGACCCGCGCCTTCGTCGACGACGCCTTCGACGGCTTCGAGCGCCGCGAGCGCCCGCGCCTGGCCGCCGACGGCCTGGTCACCCTGACCCGCTACGCCGCCGACATCCCCGCCCCGGCCGCCTTCCCCCCGACGGAGCTCCACAACACCCTGGGCGAGGTGGTGGCGAGCCGCGGCCTCACCCAGCTGCGCATCGCCGAGACCGAGAAGTACCCCCACGTCACCTTCTTCTTCTCCGGCGGCCGCGAGGCGGAGTACCCGGGCGAGGAGCGCATCCTGGTGCCTTCGCCGCGGGACGTGAAGACCTACGACGAGAAGCCCGAGATGAGCGCCCACGAGGTCACCGACCGCCTGGTCGAGGCGATCGACGCCGGCCGCTTCGACCTGGTCGTGTGCAACTACGCCAACGGCGACATGGTCGGCCACACCGGCGACTTCGACGCCGCGGTCAAGGCGATCGAGACCGTCGACGGCTGCGTGGGCCGCGTGGTGGAGGCGATCGAGCGCGCCGGGGGCGCCTGCCTGGTCACCGCCGACCACGGCAACGCCGAGCAGATGGTCAACCCCGACACCGGCGCCCCCCAGACCGCCCACACCACCTTCGAGGTGCCGCTGATCTACGTCGGCGAGCGCCCGGCCCGCCTGGTCGATGACGGCAGCCTGTGCGACATCGCCCCGACCCTGCTGGGGATGATGGACCAGCCGGTCCCCGAGGAGATGAGCGGCCGCGTCCTGATCGAGTGGGCGTGACGCCCCCCTCGGCGAGCCGCACATGACCCCGCGCGTCCCCCTGGTCGCGCTGCTGCTGGCGCTGGGCGTGGCCGGGCCCCTGGCGGCCCAGCCCAGCGAGGAGGCAGTGCAGGAGCGCCTCGACGACATCGGCGAGGCGATCGAGGAGGCCGCGGGACGCCTCTCCGCGACCCGCGAGGCGCGCGACGAGGCGGCACGCCGGCTCGAGGCGATCGAGACCTCCCTGGCCGAGACCCACCGCCGCCTCGACGACCTGCAGGCCGAGCGCCAGGTGCTGGGGGAGGAGGTGGAGGCCCTGCAGGAGGAGCGCGACGCCCTGGAGGCGGAGCGCGCCGAGCAGCGCGAGGCGATCCACCGCCAGCTCGACGCCCTCTACCGCCTGGGCCGCTCCCCCCAGCTCAAGCTGCTCCTCAACCAGGACGACCCGGCCCGCCTCGACCGCCTGCAGCACTACCTCAACCACCTGGCCCGCGCCCGCCAGGAGCGGCTCGACGAGCTGGCGCGCCTGGATGAGGCCCTGGCCGAGACGCGCGACGAGCTCGAGCGGCGCGGCGCGCGCCTGGACGCCCTGGCCGATGAGCTGGCCGAGCGCGGCGCCGAGCTCGAGGAGCAGATGCGCGAGCGCGCCGCCCTGGTGGCCGAGCTCGATCGTCAGCACGAGGGAGAGGCGGCCCGCCTCGCCTCGCTGGAACAGGACCGCGAGCGTGCCGAGCAGGTGCTGACGGACGTCCAGGAGCAGCTTGCCCGCCTGGAGAGACCGCCCCCCTCCACCGCCATCGAGCGCACCCGCGGCGATCTGCCCTGGCCGGTGCAGGGGGAGGTCGCCTCGCGCTTCCGCGCCGGCGACGCGGTGCATCGCAACGGAATCGTGATCCGTGCCGGTGAGGGGGAGGCGGTGCGCGCCGTTCACGCCGGCCGGGTGGTGTTCGCCGACTGGCTGCGGGGCTTCGGCAACCTGCTGATCATCGACCACGGCGACGGCGTGATGACCCTGCATGCCCACCTGCAGCACTTCGTCGCCGAGGTGGGACGACCGGTGGGGCGGGGCGAAACGATCGGCGCCGTGGGCAGGAGCGGCGGCCAGGCGAGCCCGGCCCTCTACTTCGAGGTTCGCCGCGACGGCGAACCCATCGACCCCCAGGCGTGGATCGCGCGACGCTGAGCGCTTTCCATGGCCGCCGCCGGCGGGCTATGCTGACCGCTCACCGTTCTGGAACCGCGGAGTTCGCATGCACCCAGCGCTTCCCCTCTCGGGCAGGCCCCCTCGTACACGCTCCCCCCGGCGCCTGCTGGCCCGGCTGCTGCCGCTGGCACTGCTGGCGCTGCCGCTGTCGGCACCGGCCCAGGAAGCCGATGACGACCTGCCGGTGGCAGAGATCCAGACCTTCGCCGAGGCGTTCGAGCGCATCAAGCGCGCCTATGTCGAGGAGGTCGACGACGCCGAACTGCTGCGCAACGCCATGCGCGGCATGCTCAGCGAGCTCGATCCCCACTCCGCCTACCTCGACGCCGACGAGTTCGAGAGCCTGCGCGAGTCGACCGAGGGCGAGTTCGGCGGCATCGGCATCGAGGTGGGCATGGAGAACGGCCAGCTGACGGTGATCACCCCCATCGACGACACGCCCGCCTCCCGGGCCGGCCTGCAGGCCCGCGACCAGATCCTGCGCATCGACGACACCCCCACCGAGGGGCTCTCGCTGCAGGAGGCGGTCGAGCTGATGCGCGGCGAACCCGGCAGCGAGATCGAGCTGACCATCCTTCGCCAGGACGACAACTCGCCCCGCGAGGTGACCCTGACCCGCGAGCGGATCCGCACCGAGAGCGTGAAGAGCGAGCTGCTCGCCCCGGGCTACGGCTACCTGCGCATCAGCCAGTTCCAGACCCGCACCGGCGACCAGGTGGGCGAACATATCCGGCGCCTGGGGCGTGACGGTGAGCTCGACGGCCTGGTGCTGGACCTGCGCAACAATCCCGGTGGCGTGCTGCAGTCCGCGGTGGCGGTGGCCGACGCCTTCCTCGACGAGGGGCTGATCGTCTACACCGAGGGGCGCCTGGAAAACACCGAGATGCGCTTCTCCGCCGACTCCGTGACCGTGGCGCCCGAGGTGCCGCTGGTGGTGCTGATCAACGGTGGCAGCGCCTCGGCGGCGGAGATCGTCGCCGGCGCCCTGCAGGACCAGCGCCGCGGCGTGGTGATGGGCACCGAGAGCTTCGGCAAGGGCTCGGTGCAGCAGGTCATGCCGCTGGGCAACGGCGAGGGGCTCAAGCTCACCACGGCGCTCTACTTCACCCCCGACGGGCGCTCCATCCAGGCCCAGGGCATCGAGCCGGACGTCCAGGTGGTGCGCGGCCGGGTCGAGGTGACCGAGAACGGCCGCGGCATGCGCGAGGCCGACCTGGAGGGCCATCTCGGCTCCCGCGACGCCCCGCGCGAACGCGCCGAGCAGAACGAGCGGCTGCGCGAGGACTACCAGCTCGGCGAGGCCCTCAACCTGCTCAAGGCGCTCAATGTGGTAAACCGGCGCGGTGACTGAGCCGCGCGAACCGGGCCCTCAGCGGCAGCTGGCCGGCAGCCGCCCCCGCTCGCCGATGGCCTGGCGCATCAGCAGCCGCTTGAGGGGGACCAGCCGGTCCACGCCGCCCAGGCCCAGGTTCCGCGCCAGCGTCAGCGCCGGGTGGCGCGCGCCGAACAACAGGCGGAAGCCATCCATCAACGCCAGCATGGCGGCGTTGTCGCCGCGCCGGCGCCGGGCGTAGCGTGCCAGCACCCGCGCCTCTCCCGGGGAGACGCCCCGTGCGCGCGCCGCCAGCAGCTCCTCGGCCAGCACCGCAGCATCCATCAATCCCAGGTTGACCCCCTGGCCCGCCAGGGGATG
>JBKHEO010000039.1:0-18378 GCA_046540755.1 Halomonas sp.
ACTTCCACCGCCGATGACGTTGACCCGTCGTCGGCAGCGGATGCGTACTTTACGGATTCCCCGGGAGGGATGCAACCCTTCACAAGAAAAATGTAGACCGGGGACAGGCGGTGCGCCATGCCCCTCGGTCGAGTGCACACCTGCCAAGGTCGCGACAGCGACAAGCGCCGGGGTATGACGGTGCACCGCGACTCCCTCAGATCATCAGCAGGTCCATGAAGCGATCCACCGCCGTGGCCTCGAGCGTCGCCGGGTCCTGGCAGAGCGCCAGGATCCTCGCGCTGCGGCTGCGCGGGAAGCGGGTCTCCAGGTTCCGGCGGAACTTCTCCTCCAGCACCGGCACGCCCTCCTCGCGACGCCGGCGATGGCCGATGGGATACTCCACCGCCACCGGCTCGGTGGCGCTGCCGTCGTTGAAGAAGACTTGAATGGCGTTGGCGATGGAACGCTTGTCAGGGTCCAGGTAGTCCCGGGTATAGCGCGGCTCCTCCACCACCTCCATCTTCGCCCGCAGGGCATCGATCTCGGGATGCGCGGCGTGGAAGTCGTCCTCGTAATGCTCGGCAGTGAGCTCGCCGAAGATCAGCGGAACCGCGGTCATGTACTGCAGGCAGTGGTCGCGATCGGCGGGGTTGGCGAGGTCGCCCTCCTTGGAAATGATGCGGATCGCCGACTCGTGGGTGGTGATGACCACGCGCTCGATCTCGTCCAGGCGCCCCCGGAGCTGTGGATGCAGGGTCACCGCCGCCTCGCAGGCGGTCTGGGCGTGGAACTCCGCCGGGAAGGAGAGCTTGAAGAGGATGTTCTCCATCACGTAGCTGCCGAAGTCGCGCGCGAAGCGCAGGCGCCGCTCCGCCTCCGGCTTGAGGGCCAGGTCGCGGTTGGTATGGCTGAAGGCGACGTCGTAGAAGCCCCACTGGGGCGCGGAGAGCGCCCCGGGGACCCCCATCTCGCCGCGCAGCGCGATATCGACCAGGCGCACCGCCCGGGAGGTGGCGTCGCCCGCCGCCCAGCTCTTGCGCGAACCGGCGTTGGGCGCATGGCGGTAGGTGCGCAGGCTCTGACCGTCGACCCAGGCATGGGAGAGCGCGGAGAGCAGCTGCTCGCGATCGGCGCCCATCAGCTTGGCGACGACCGCGGTGGAGGCCACCTTGACCAGCAGCACATGGTCCAGGCCGACCCGGTTGAAGCTGTTCTCCAGCGCCAGCACCCCCTGGATCTCGTGGGCCATGATCATCGCCTCGAGCACGTCGCGCATCACCAGTGGCGCCTCGCCCCGGGCAAGGCGCCTCTGGGAGAGGTGGTCGGCCACGGCGAGGATGGCACCGAGGTTGTCGGAGGGATGCCCCCACTCCGCGGCCAGCCAGGTGTCGTTATAGTCGAGCCAGCGCACGATGGCGCCGATATCCCAGGCCGCCTTCACCGGGTCGAGGCGGAAGGGCGTTCCCGGCACCCTGGCGCCATGGGGCACCAGGGTGCCCTCCACCAGCGGCCCCAGATGCTTGGTGCACTCCGGGAAGCGCAGGGCCAGCAGGCCGCAGCCCAGGGTATCCATCAGGCAGAGCCGCGCGGTGTTCCAGGCCTCGGCGCTCTCGATCCGGTAGCTCAGCACATAGTCGGCGATCTTCTGCAGCTCGGCGTCGTAGTCCGGACGCACATTGGCTTCCACGGTGCTCATCTCGACCTCCTTGGGCATCGGCAGTGGCTACCTCCACTATAGAAGATGCCCCGTGCCTTTCGACCCGGGGCGTCTCTGTAGCGCATGGCGTGGGCTCAGAAGCAGTCGCCCGGAACCCGCACGAAGCCTTCCATCAGCACCCGGGCGCTGCGGCTCATCACCGCCTCGTCGATCACCCAGCGCCCCTCCACCAGGCTCGCCTCGGCGCCGACCCGCAGGCTGCCCGACGGGTGGCCGAAGGTGACGGCGTTGCGCTTGCCGCCGCCGGCGGCCAGGTTGACCAGGGTACCCTCGATGGCGGCGGCGGAGGCGATCGCCACCGCCGCGGTGCCCATCATGGCGTGGTGCAGCTTGCCCATGGAGAGCGCCCGCACCAGCAGGTCGACGTCCGAGGCCTCGACCGCCTTGCCGCTGGAGGCGGTGTAGCTCGCCGGCGGCGCCACGAAGGCCACCTTGGGGGTGTGCTGGCGACCCGCCGCCTCGCCGACGTCGGCAATCAGCCCCATCTTCACCGCACCATGGGCACGGATGGTCTCGAAGCGCTCGAGGGCCTCTGCGTCGCCGTTGATCGCTTCCTGCAGCTCGGTGCCGGTATAGCCGAGTTCGGCGGCGTTGACGAAGATGGTGGGGATGCCGGCATTGATCAGGGTCGCCTTGAGGGTTCCCACGCCCGGCACCTCGAGGTCATCGACCAGGTTGCCGGTGGGGAAGATCGCTCCCTCGCCGTCGGCGGGATCCTTGAAGGCCACCGGCACCTCGGCCGCCGGGAAGGTCACCCCGTCCAGCTCGAAGTCACCGGTCTCCTGCACCTCGCCATTGGTGATCGGCACCCGGGAGACGATGGTCTTGCCGATGTTGGCCTGCCAGATGCGCACCTCGGCCTCGCCGTTCTCCGGGATGCGTGCCGGATCCACCAGGCCGTTGCTGATCGCGAAGGGGCCCACCGCCGCGGAGAGGTTGCCGCAGTTGCCGCTCCAGTCGACGAAGGCCTTGTCGATGGCCACCTGGCCGAAGAGGTAGTCCACGTCATGGTCGGGGCTCTCGCTCTTCGAGAGGATCACCGTCTTGCTGGTGCTTGAGGTGGCGCCGCCCATGCCGTCGATCTGCTTCTGGTAGGGGTCGGGGCTGCCGATGACCCGCATCAGCAGCCGGTCCCGGGCCTCGCCGGCCACCTGCGCCGCCTCGGGCAGGTCGGTGAGCTTGAAGAAGACGCCCTTGCTGGTGCCGCCACGCATATAGGTGGCGGGAATCCTGATCTGGGGTAGCTGGCTCATGCGCTCGCCACCTCCTCGGACTCCAGGAAGTCCTTGGCGAAGCGCTGCAGCACGCCGCCGGCGGAGTAGACCGTCACTTCCTCGGCGGTATCCAGGCGACAGATCACCGGCACCCGGTCGACCTCGCCGGTCTTGCGATGGATCACAAGCGCAAGGGTCGCCCCCGGCTCGGGCGTCCCTTCCACATCATAGGTCTCGGTGCCGTCGAGCTGCAGGGTGTGGCGGGTGGTGCCCTCCTGGAACTGCAGCGGCATCACGCCCATGCCGATCAGGTTGGTGCGGTGGATGCGCTCGAAGCCCTCGGCGACGATCGCCTCGACCCCGGCCAGCGCCACGCCCTTGGCCGCCCAGTCACGGGAGGAGCCCTGGCCATAGTCGGCACCGGCGATGATGATCAGCGGCTGCTTGCGCTCCATGTAGGTCTCGATGGCCTCCCACATGCGGGTCACCTTGCCCTCCGGCTCGATGCGCGCCAGCGAGCCCTGCCTGACCTCGCCGTTCTCGTCCCGCACCATCTCGTTGAAGAGCTTGGGGTTGGCCAGCGTGGCCCGCTGGGCGGTGAGGTGGTCGCCGCGGTGGGTGGCGTAGGAGTTGAAGTCCTCCTCCGGCAGGCCCATCTTGTGCAGGTACTCCCCCGCCGCGCTGTCCATCATGATGGCGTTCGACGGCGACAGGTGGTCGGTGGTGATGTTGTCCGGCAGGATCGCCAGGGGCCGCATGCCCTTGAGCTCCCGCGCGGCGGCCATGGTGCCCTCCCAGTAGGGCGGGCGGCGGATATAGGTGCTCTGGGGGCGCCAGTCGTAGAGCGGGCTCTCGGCCTTCTCCACGGCGTCCAGGTCGAACATCGGGATATAGACCTGCTTGAACTGCTCCGGCTTGACGAACTCGCCGACGATGGCGTCGATCTCCTCGTCGGAGGGCCACAGGTCCTTGAGGGTGACCGGGTTGCCGTCCTTGTCGGTGCCCAGTACGTCCTTCTCGATGTCGAAGCGCACGGTCCCCGCGATGGCGTAGGCCACCACCAGCGCCGGCGAGGCCAGGAAGGCCTGCTTGGCATAGGGATGGATGCGGCCATCGAAGTTGCGGTTGCCGGAGAGCACGGCGGTGGCATAGAGATCGCGGTCGATGATCTCCTGCTGGATCTTCGGATCCAGGGCGCCGGACATGCCGTTGCAGGTGGTGCAGGCGTAGGCGACGATGCCGAAGCCGAGCTTCTCCAGCTCGGGCAGCAGGCCGGCCTCCTCCAGGTAGAGCCGCGCCACCTTGGAGCCTGGCGCAAAGGAGGACTTCACCCAGGGCTTGCGCGTCAGGCCCAGCTCGTTGGCCTTCTTGGCCAGCAGGGCAGCCCCCACCACGTTGCGCGGGTTGGAGGTGTTGGTGCAGCTGGTGATGGCGGCGATGATCACCGCGCCATCGGGCATGTGCCCATCCTTCTCCTCCGCCTGGGCCTTGTCGTAGTCGACGGCGATGCCGCGCTCGTGCAGGGCGCTGGTGGGCAGGCGACGGTGCGGGTTGGAGGGGCCCGCCAGGTTGCGCTCGACGCTTGAGAGGTCGAAGGTGAGCACGCGCTCGTACTGGGCACCGGCCAGGTCGTCCGCCCACAGGCCGGTCTGCCTGGCGTAGGTCTCGACCAGTTCGACCTGCTCCGGTTCGCGGCCGGTCAGCGTCAGGTAGTCGAGGGTCTGCTCGTCGATGTAGAACATCGCCGCCGAGGCGCCATACTCCGGGGTCATGTTGGAGATGGTGGCGCGGTCGCCGATGGTCAGGCTCCTGGCGCCCTCGCCGAAGAACTCCAGGTAGGCCCCCACCACGCGCTCCTGGCGCAGGAACTCGGTGATCGCCAGCACGATATCGGTGGCGGTGATGCCGGGCCTGGGCTTGCCGGTCAGCTCCACGCCGACGATATCGGGCAGGCGCATCATGGAGGGGCGGCCCAGCATCACGGTCTCGGCCTCGAGGCCGCCGACGCCGATGGCGATCACGCCCAGGCAGTCGATATGCGGGGTATGGCTATCGGTGCCCACGCAGGTGTCGGGGAAGGCCACGCCGTCGCGGGCCTGGACCACCGGCGACATCTTCTCCAGGTTGATCTGGTGCATGATGCCGTTGCCGGCGGGGATCACGTCGACGTTCTCGAAGGCGGTCTTGGTCCACTCGATGAAGTGGAAGCGATCCTCGTTGCGACGATCCTCGATGGCGCGGTTCTTCTCGAAGGCCTCCGGATCGAAGCCGGGCGCCTCCACGGCCAGGGAGTGGTCGACGATCAGCTGGGTCGGCACCACCGGGTTGACCTTGGACGGGTCCCCGCCCTGCTCGGCGATGGCGTCGCGCAGGCCGGCCAGGTCGACCAGCGCCGTCTGGCCGAGGATGTCGTGGCACACCACCCGCGCCGGGTACCAGGGGAAGTCCAGGTCGCGGCGCCGCTCGATCAGCTGCCTGAGCGCATCGGTGAGCAGCGCCGGCTCGCAGCGACGCACCAGCTGCTCGGCGAGCACCCGGGAGGTGTAGGGAAGGGTGTCATAGGCACCGGGCTGGATCGCCTCGACGGCCGCACGCACGTCGAAGTAGTCCAGCTCGGTGCCGGGAAGCGGTTTACGGTAGTCGGTATTCATGGCGTGAGGGGTCTCTTGCAGGCGTCGGGGCGAAGGGGAGGCAGGCCGGACGACCCGGGGAGGGCCGTCCGGGGGAGCGGCGATCGATCAGTCGCGCTGCTCGATGGGAACCCACTCGCTCTTCTCCGGGCCAACGTAGTCGGCGCTCGGGCGAATGATGCGGTTGTTGGCGCGCTGCTCGAAGACATGGGCGCACCAGCCGGTGACGCGCGAGCAGACGAAGATCGGCGTGAACAGCTTGGTGGGGATGTCCATGAAGTAGTAGGCGCTGGCGTGGAAGAAGTCGGCGTTGCAGAACAGCTTCTTCTCGCGCCACATCACCGCCTCGACGCGCTCGGAGACCGGGTAGAGCACGCTGTCGCCCACGTCCTCGGCGAGCTTCTTCGACCACTGCTTGATGATGGCGTTGCGCGGGTCGGACTCGCGATAGATCGCGTGGCCGAAGCCCATGATCTTCTCCTTGCGCTCGAGCATGCCCATGATCTGGCGCTCGGCTTCCTCCGGCGACTGCCAGTTCTCGATCATCTCCATGGCCGCCTCGTTGGCGCCGCCATGCAGCGGACCGCGCAGGGAACCGATGGCGCCGGTCACGCAGGAGTGCATGTCGGAGAGCGTGGAGGCACAGACGCGGGCGGTGAAGGTGGAGGCGTTGAACTCGTGCTCCGCGTAGAGGATCAGCGAGACGTTCATGACCCGGGCGTGCAGCTCGGAGGCCGGCGCGCCGCGCAACATGTGCAGGAAATGGCCGCCCACCGACTCGTCATCGGTCTCGGTCTCGATGCGCACGCCGTCGTGGCTGAAGCGGTACCAGTAGCAGATGATCGAGGGCAGCACGGCCAGCAGGCGATCGGAGACGTCCTGCTGCTCGTCGAAGCTCTGCTCGGTCTCGAGGTTGCCCAGCATGGAGGCGCCGGTGCGCATCACGTCCATGGGGTGGGCATCCCTGGGAATCTGCTCGAGCACGGTCTTGAGCGCGTCGGGCAGGCCACGCAGGCCCTTGAGCTTGGTGATATAGGCGTCGAGCTCGGCCTGGTTGGGCAGCTTGCCCTTGAGCAGCAGGTAGGCCACCTCCTCGAACTTCGCCTTCTCGGCCAGCTCCTTGATGTCGAAGCCGCGATAGGTCAGCCCCGAGCCGGTCTTGCCGACGGTGCACAGGGCGGTGGTGCCGGCGCTCTGGCCGCGCAGGCCGGTACTGCTGGGAGTCTTCTCTGCCATGTCGTTTCTCCTTAGGTGTTCCGTATTCTCATCGTTGCGGGCCACGCCCCGATCAGGCGTCGCTGCCCTTCTCGGCAAACTGATTCTCTGCAAACAAGGCATCGAGCTTCTGCTCGAAGCTGTGGTAGTTCAGGAAGTCGTAGAGCTCGTCGCGGGTCTGCATGAGGTCGACCACCTCCTTCTGGTGGCCGTTGTCATGGATGCTCTGGTAGACCTTGAGCGCCGCCGCGTTCATGGCGCGGAAGGCGGAGAGCGGGTAGAGCACCATGCGGCAGCCCACCTCGCCCAGTTCCTGCTGGGTGAACAGCGGGGTGGCGCCGAACTCGGTGATGTTGGCCAGTATCGGCGCGTCGACGCGCTCGCAGAAGGCGCGATAGTCGTCCAGGGTGTGCACCGCCTCGGCGAAGATGGCGTCGGCGCCGGCCTCGATGCAGGCCTGGGAGCGCTCGATGGCGGCGTCCAGGCCGTCCTTCTGGAAGGCGTCGGTGCGGGCGATCAGATAGAAGTCCGGATCGAGGCGCGCGTCGGCGGCGGCCTTGACCCGGTCGACCATCTCCTGCTGGGAGACGATGGCCTTGTTGGGGCGATGGCCGCAGCGCTTCTGGGCCACCTGGTCCTCCAGGTGCACGGCGGCCACGCCGGCGCGCTGCATCTCCTTGACGGTGCGGGCGATGTTGAAGGCGCCGCCCCAGCCGGTGTCGATGTCCACCAGCAGCGGCACCTCGGTGGCGCCGCAGATGCGGTGGGCGTCCTCGACCACGTCGTTCATGGTGGTGATGCCCAGGTCCGGCAGGCCGAAGGAGGCGTTGGCCACGCCGCCGCCGGAGAGGTAGATGGCCTGGTGGCCCACGCGCTCGGCCATCATGGCGGTATAGGCGTTGATGGTGCCGACGATGGGCAGCGGGCGGTTGGCCTCGAGGGCGGCGCGGAAGCGGGCGCCGGGGGTCTGCTGGGTCATGGTGGTTCTCCTGGTGGTATCCGGTGGTGGGCTCAGGCGGTGGTCGCTTCCCGCTCCTTGAGGGTGGCGGCGTAGCGGTCAACCACGTTGGCCCGGGAGGCGCTGACGTGGCGTCGCATCAGCAGCTCGGCGAGCTCGGCGTCGCCGGCCTCGATGGCGTCGACGATGCGATGGTGCTCGACGAAGGCGCGCTGCGGGCGCGTGCCGCTGGCGCTGAACTGGGTGCGGTAGAGCCGCACCAGGTAGTAGAGGTCGTCGCACAGCATGGTCACCAGCATGCGGTTGTGGCTGCCCTGGACGATGCGGTAGTGGAAGTCCAGGTCGCCCTCGCGCTGGTAGTAGGCCTCGCCGCTCTTGAGGTCGCTCTGGCGCTCGTGCACCGACAGCACCTCGCGCAACCCGGCGATCTCCTCGGCGGTCATGTGCTCGGCGGCCAGCCGCGCGGCCATGCTCTCCAGCGCCTCGCGCACATCGAACAGCTCCAGCAGCTCCTTCATGGAGAGCTGGACCACTCGGGCACCGACGTGGGGGACGCGCTCTATCAGCCGGTGCGCCTCCAGGCGACGCATCGCCTCGCGCAGCGGTCCCCGGGAGATGCCGTAGGTGCGCGACAGGCCCGGCTCGGTGATCTTGCTGCCCGGCGCCATCTCGCCGCGGACGATGGCGTCCTGCAGTTGCTGGAAGACGCGCTCGGCTAGGGTGCGCACCTCGGGGTTGGCGATTTCGACTTCGGCTGAGCTCATGATGATTGTCGACAATTAGAAAGTGGGGGAAGAGTAGCCATTGCCCGTCGGCGGGTCAATACGGCACCAGGACCGGAGCGATACGCCTTTGGTTGTAGACAACCTGACGATCGCCACCGGGGATGTCGACAATAACGCCAACGGCGTTGAGAGCGCCAGTCGGCGTCGACGAGGACAGCGGCGCCCGCGGCGCCTAGAATGGGCGCCCCGAAGCCAGCCAGGGCCCGTTCAGGCCAGCCGATGACCGCCACGCTCGAGATCGTCCCCTACCCCTATCGTCCCACCCCGCTCGATGCCTTCGCGCGGCTGCGGCGGCGTCCCAGCGCCGCGCTGCTGGACAGCGGGCGCCCCGCGGCGCCGGGCGGGCGCTACGACATCCTCTCGAGCGACCCCCTGGCGGTACTGACGGTGGACGGTGACGGTCGAATGGCGGGGGTGCCGGGGCTAGAGGCGCTCTCCCCCTTCGCGGCCCAGCAGGCGCTGCTCTCGCGGCTGCCGGCGACGCTTGCGGAGAGCGAGCTGCCCTTCCTGGGCGGGCTGATCGGCCACTGGAGCTACGACCTGGCCTACGCCCTGGAGCCGGTGGGGGGGCGAGCGCGTTCCGCCGTCGACCTGCCAGCCAGCCGGGTGGGCCTCTATGACTGGGCGCTGATCCAGGACCACGAGCGCGGGGAGGCCTGGCTGGTGGCCACGCCCGAGCGCCGCCGGCAGGCACTGGCGTGGCTGGCGGCCGAGCCGCCCCCGGAGGCTCCCTTCCGGCTTGCCGCCCCCTTCGCCGCCGAACTGGACCGCGCGGGCTACCTGGCGCGCTTCGAGGCGGTGCAGCGCTATATCCGGGCCGGCGACTGCTACCAGGTCAACCTGGCCCAGCGCTTCAGCGCCCCCTTCGAGGGTGACCTCTGGGCCGCCTATCGCCGACTGCGCGCGGCCACCCCCACCCCCTTCGCGGGCTACCTGGCCTGGCCCGGCCCCGCGGGGGAGCAGGCGATCCTCTCGCTCTCCCCGGAGCGCTTCCTGGAGTGCCGGGAAGGCCGGGTGGAGACCCGCCCCATCAAGGGGACCCGTGCCCGGGGCGATACCCCCGAGGCGGACCGCCGCCTGGCCGAGGAGCTGCAGGGCAGCCTCAAGGATCGCGCCGAGAACGTGATGATCGTCGACCTGCTGCGCAACGACCTGGGGCGGGTGTGCCGGCCCGGCAGCGTGCGGGTACCCAGGCTCTGCGGCCTGGAGAGCTACGCCAACGTCCACCACCTGGTCAGCGTGGTCACCGGCACCCTGGCCGCCGGACGCACCTCCCTGGACCTGCTGGCCGGCGCCTTCCCCGGCGGCTCCATCACCGGCGCCCCCAAGGTACGCGCCATGCAGATCATCGACGAGCTGGAGCCGAGCCGGCGCGGCGTCTACTGCGGCAGCCTGGGCTACGTGGACCGACGCGGGCGCATGGACACCTCCATCGCCATCCGCACGGCCGTGGCCGACGCCGGGCGGTTGCACCTGTGGGGCGGCGGCGGCCTGGTGGCCGACTCCGACGGCGAGGCCGAGTACCACGAGAGCCTGGACAAGATCCGCCACCTGATGGCGGCACTCGCCGGGCAGGCATAGGGCGCACAAAAAAGAATAAACAAACTTCCTCTTATTCCTTGATCTGCATAACGGCGGAATAAATCGGTATTGGGCAGGCCGCCACTCCCTTCGCTAGGGTAGCGCGATACCCCCTACCGGAGCGTCGCCATGAGCGCATCACTGGAGACCATCAACCGCGACCTCGGCCACGACCCCGAGGCACTGATCCGCTGGGCCCTGACGCAGGGCAAGCGTCCCCTCTGCACCACCAACTTCCGCCCCTTCGAGGCGGTCATCCTGCACATGGTGAGCCGCCAGCGGCCGGACATCCCGGTGGTATGGATGGACCACGGCTACAACACCGCGGCCACCTATCGCTTCGCCGACGCCCTGGTGAAGCGCCTCGACCTCGACCTGGTCATCTACCTGCCGCGGCGCAGCCGGGCCCACCGCGAGGCGCTGGAGGGTCCCTTCCCCGGCATCGACGACCCGCGCCATGCGGCCTTCACCCAGGAGGTGAAGATCGAGCCCTTCGAGCGCGCGCTGCGCGAGATGGCGCCGGACGTCTGGTTCACCGCGCTGCGTGCCGAGGACACCCCGGAGCGCTCGCGCATGGTCCCGGCCAGCCGCAACGCCGACGGCCTGCTCAAGGTGGCCCCGCTGCTGCACTGGACGGCCAGGGAGCTCCACGCCTACCTGCAGCGTCACGACCTGCCCAATGAGTTCGACTACTTCGACCCGACCAAGGTCGAGGCCAAGCGCGAGTGCGGCCTGCACCTGCAGCACTGACCCCGCGCTGGTAATGACGCCGCCGCCCCCGACTGCCCGGGTGGCGGCGGCATCCCTTGTCGGCAAGGCACTCGGCGCGGGCTCAGCGCAACGGCAGCTCGATGCCGTCGAAGAGGGTACGCTCGTGGCGAGGTCCCGCGGCCAGGGCGGCGTCGACCAGCTCGCGGTCCAGATGGGGGGCGAAGCCCTGCAGGAAGTCGTACATGTAGCCGCGCATAAAGGTGCCACGGCGGATCCCGATCTTGGTGGTGGAGCTTTCGAAGAGGTGCCCGGCATCCAGCGCCACCAGCTCGGTGTCCTGCTCCGGGTCCACCGCCATATGGGCGACGATGCCCACGCCCATGCCCAGGCGCACATAGGTCTTGATCACGTCGGCGTCGGCGGCGGTAAGCACCACGTTGGGGGTGAGCCCGCGGGCACGGAAGGCGTCGTCGAGCTGGGAGCGGCCGGTGAAGCCGAACACATAGGTCACCAGCGGGTGGCGGGCGATCGCCTCCAGGGTGAGCTTCCCCTCCCGGGCCAGCGGATGCCCCTGGGGCACCAGGATGCAGCGGTTCCAGCGGTAGCAGGGCAGCAGCACCAGGTCATTGAAGAGCTCCAGCGACTCGGTGGCGATGGCGAAGTCGGCCTGGCCTTCACTGACCATCTGGGCGATCTGCTTGGGCGTGCCCTGCTGCATGTGCAGCGCCACATCGGGGTACTTCTGGGTAAACTCGCGGATCACCGGCGGCAGCGCGTAGCGCGCCTGGGTATGGGTGGTGGCCACCGAGAGGCTGCCGCGGCGCTCGTCGCTGAACTCCTGGGCCACCTCCTTGATATTGTCGGTGATGCGCAGCACCTCGCCGGCCAGATCGACGATCGCCTGCCCCGCCGGCGTCACCCGGGTGAGGTGCTTGCCGCTGCGAGCGAAAATCTCCACGCCCAGCTCGTCCTCCAGCAGGCGGATCTGCTTGGAGATGCCCGGCTGGGAAGTGAACAGGCTCTGGGCGGTGGCCGAGACGTTGAGGTTGTGGCGGGTCACCTCCCAGATATAGCGCAGCTGCTGCAGTTTCATCGCTTCCCTCCCCTGGCCGCGAGTGCGCGTCAACCCGGTCGCCGGCTCGCTGACATATAAAAAAAGATACTAATGCTTTTATAGCATAAAAGACTCGGGGCCGCACAAGCCAGCCGATAGCCGCCCCCGATTTGCCAGCACCCCGGTCGGCCGCTAACATCGTCCGACCGGACAGGCGATACCGCCCCGTCGCCTGCCAACCCGACCCGCTCGATGCAGCGCAACAAAACTGGAGAACCCCATGGCCAATAACGTCGATGTCACCAACGCCAACTTCGAGCAGGAAGTCCTCAAGGCCGAGACCCCGGTGCTGCTCAAGTTCTGGGCACCCTGGTGCGGCCCCTGCAAGGTGATGGCACCGGTTGTCGACGAGGTCGCCGAGGAGCGCAGCGGCAACCTCAAGGTCGTCAGCATCAACGTCGACGATGCTCCCGAGATCGCCGCCGAGCAGGGCGTACGCGGCGTGCCCACCGTGATGCTGTTCAAGTCCGGCACCAAGGTCGCCTCCCTGGTGGGCGCCCAGTCCAAGTCGCAGCTGGCGCAGTTCATCGACCAGAACGCCTGAGCGACGATCCGGGCAACAGCCTGAGCAACGGCTCACGTCATCCGACCATCGCCCCGGCCTCGGCCGGGGCGATGTCGTTGGTGCCCCGCCCGGCCGGCCTCAGGCTGGGTCCTCCTCATCCGGGGCGCTGTCGTTACGTTCCAGGATCGGCCGGTCGGCCTTGGCGATGGGGGTGCCGTCCCCCGGCCCCAGCAGGTGGGCGATCCAGCGGGTCTCGGGGTGACTGTCCAGGGCGATCTTGAGCGTCATGGTCAACACCACCGAGAGCAGCATCCCCACGGCCCCGAGGATCCAGCCCCACACCACCAGCGAGAGGAAGGCGACGAAGGTGGAGAGTCCCAGCGCCTTGCCCATCATCCGCGGTTCGACGATGTTGCCGATCACGAAGTTGATGCCCAGGTAGGCGCCGGAAAGGAGCACCGCATCCAGGAGCCCCCCGTCGGGGGAGACCAGCAGCAGCAGTACCGGCGGCACCGCGGCGATCACCGACCCGATATTGGGAATGTAGTTGAGCAGGAAGGCGAGCACCGCCCACAGCAGCGGGAAGTCCACCCCCACCAGCATGCAGGCCACCCACACCAGGATGCCGGTCACCAGGCTGACCACCGTCTTCACCGCCAGGTAGCGCTTCAGGGTCAGGCTGAACTTGCTCAAGCGCTCGAGGCTGGGCGCCGGGTTGGCCAGGGCACGCGCCAGCTTGTCGCGGGAGTTGAGGGTCTCGAAGAGCATGAACACCGCCAGCAGACCCACCACCAC
Source organism: Halomonas sp. (assembly GCA_046540755.1). Classification (GTDB taxonomy): domain Bacteria; phylum Pseudomonadota; class Gammaproteobacteria; order Pseudomonadales; family Halomonadaceae; genus Halomonas. Next base: position 13,208 of record JBKHEO010000039.1, read on the forward strand.
GCTCTGCATCAGCAGGTTGCCTACCTCCTCGATCAGGGTGGGAATCCAGTCGCCGAGCTGCTCGGCATCCAGCAGCTCGGCCAGGCGGTCGGTATCGATGGCCAGGCCCAGCCGGGCCAGGCCGTCGAGCAGCCCCAGGTAGTAGTCGTAGAGCTTCTCCTCGATGCCCGGCAGGGCATCCACGAAGGTGCCGAAGCTGTTGACCAGCAGCAGCCCCAGCAGCGAGAGTACCCCGCCGATCACCACCAGGGTCAGCCAGACCGCCAGGTTCAACCGCAGCCCAAGGCGGTTGAGCCACAGCACCGGCGCGGTGCAGATGACCGCGATGAAGGCGGCCAGCAGCAGCGGCACCACCAGGCTGGCGCCGGCCTTCATGCCGGCCACGATCACCACCAGCGCCGCCAGCGCCAGCACCAGGTTCAGCGGTATGATGCCCGAATCATCGCCTTTGCCGTCCGCCATCCGAAGCTCCCAAGCCGTTCCAGCCTCCTATCATGCCCGTGCGGGCAGGCATCAACAATCGCTGCCCCGCCCCAGACGACGAACCCCCGCCGCCGGCGGGGGTTGACGGGTGAACGGCAGGGACAGGCCTAACGACCCAGCGTCTCCCGCCCGCCCATGTAGGGGCGCAGCGCCTCCGGCACGGTGATGGAGCCGTCGGCGTTCTGGTAGTTCTCCAGCACCGCCACCAGGCAGCGCCCCACCGCCAGGCCCGAGCCGTTGAGGGTGTGCAGCAGCTGCGGCTTCTTCTGCTCCGGGTGGCGGAAGCGCGCCTGCATGCGCCGCGCCTGGAAGTCCTCGCAGTTGGAGACCGAGGAGATCTCGCGGTAGGTCCCCTGGCTCGGGATCCATACCTCCAGGTCATAGGTCTTGGCAGCGCCGAACCCCATGTCGCCGGCGCACAGGGTCACCACGCGGTAGGGAAGCGCCAGGGCCTTGAGGATCGCCTCGGCGTGGCCGCGCATCTCCTCCAGCGCCGCGTAGCTGGTGGCGGGGTCGACCAGCTGCACCATCTCGACCTTGTCGAACTGGTGCTGGCGGATCATGCCGCGGGTATCGCGGCCGTGAGAGCCGGCCTCGCTGCGAAAGCAGGGGGTGTGGGCGGTGAGCCTGAGCGGCAGCGTCCGGTAGTCGAGGATCTCGTCCCGGGCGAAGTTGGTCAGCGGCACCTCGGCGGTGGGGATCAGGTAGTAGCCACGCTCGTCGTCGAGGCGGAAGAGGTCCTCGCCGAACTTGGGCAGCTGGCCGGTGCCGCGCAGCGAGGCCTCGTTGACCATGTAGGGCACGTAGCACTCCTCGTAGCCATGCTCCTCGGTCTGCTTGTCGAGCATGAACTGGGTCAGCGCCCGGTGCAGCCGCGCGACGGGACCGCGCATCACCGCGAAGCGAGCCCCGGTCAGCTTGGCGGCCAGGTCGAAGTCGAGGTCGCCATCGAGCTCGCCGAGGTCGACATGGTCGCGTACCGGGAAGTCGAACACCCGCGGGGTGCCCCAGCGGTGCAGCTCGACGTTGTCGCTGTCGTCCTCGCCCTCGGGCACGCTCTCGTGGGGCAGGTTGGGGATGCCGCTCGCCACCTCGTCCCACTCCCCCTGCACCTCGGCCAGGCGCGCCTTGGCGGCGTCGAGCCGATCGCCCAGGTCGCTCACCTCGTCGAGCAGCGGCTGGATATCCTCCCCCGCCGCCTTGGCCTTGCCAATCGCCTTGGAGCGGCTGTTGCGCTCGGCCTGCAGCGACTCGGTCTCGGCCTGCAGCTCGCGGCGGCGGGACTCCAGCGCCGAGAGGCGATCGACGTCGAGGGCGAAGCCCCGCTTGGCGAGACGTTGGGCGACCGTCTCGAGGTCGCTGCGCAGCAGTTTGGGATCGAGCATGGCATCCGGTCCGTAGCAGTCGGTGATAGGGTCACAGCAGGCCGCCCATTGTAGGCAAAAGGCCCAAGTGGCGCCACGCGAGCCCGCCCCGGGATGCGCCCCGGGGCGGCTCGCGGTACAGTAACGACCCCACGCCTGCCCACGCTGATGCCGATGATCGCACGACTGGATACCGCCGACGCCGCCACCGCGCCGAGCCCCGACGCCCCCTACCTGCGCTTCCTCGAGGCCCTGAAGGCCGCCGGCTTCGAGGGCGAGGTCGCCCCCGACTACGCCGACCGCACGGTGCTGGCCACCGACAACTCCATCTACCAGCGCCTGCCCCAGGCGGTGCTCTATCCCCGCCACGGCGAGGACCTGGCGCGCATCGCCCACCTCGCGGGCCAGGTGGAGCATCGCCGGGTGGTGCTCACCCCCCGCGGCGGCGGCACCGGCACCAACGGCCAGTCGCTCACCGACGGCCTGGTGGTGGACGTCTCGCGGCACATGAACCGGATACTGGAGATCGATGTCGAGAACCGCCGGGTGCGGGTCCAGGCCGGCGTGGTCAAGGACCAGCTCAACGCGGCGCTAAGGCCCCACGGGCTCTTCTTCGCGCCGGAGCTCTCCACCTCCAACCGCGCCACCATCGGCGGCATGATCTCCACCGACGCCAGCGGCCAGGGCAGCTGCGAGTACGGCAAGACCCGCGACCACGTGCTCGAGCTCGAGGTGCTGCTGCTGGGCGGCGAGCGCCTGGTGGGCCGGCCGCTGGAGGAGACCGAGCTCGAGGCGCTGTCTGGGCGCGACGACGCCACCGGCCGCGTGGTTCGCACCGCCCGGGAGATCATCGACACTCAGGCCGAGCGGATCGCCGCCATCTTCCCGCCCCTCAACCGCTGCCTGACCGGCTACGACCTGGCGCACCTGAGGGACGACCAGGGGCGGCTGGACATGAACAGCCTGGTGTGCGGCGCCGAGGGCTCGCTGGGCCTGCTGGACGAGGCGGTGCTCAAGGTGCTGCCGATCCCCAAGCACTCGACGCTGGTCAATGTGCGCTACCCCGGCTTCATGGATGCCCTGCGCGACGCCAAGGCGCTTATGGCCAGTTCGGCCGGACCCACCTCGATCGAGACGGTGGACGACAGGGTGCTGATGCTGGCCATGGAGGACTTCGTCTGGGACAGCGTCGCCGAGTTCTTTCCGGCCGGCGACCCGGCAGCCGGCGAGACCCCGGTGCGGGGGATCAACCTGGTGGAGTTCAACGACGACGACCCCGAGCGGCTGGCCGAGCGCGTCGCCGCCTTCTGCCGCCACCTGGAGGCGGACGACAGCGTGGCGCGCCTGGGCTTCACCCTGGCCGAGGGGCGAGCCGCCATCCAGAGGGTCTACGCCATGCGCAAGCGCGCCGTGGGCCTGCTGGGCAATGCCCGGGGCGAGAAGCGCCCCATCCCCTTCGTCGAGGACACCGCGGTGCCGCCGGAGCATCTCGCCGATTACATCGCCGAGTTCCGCGCGGCGCTGGACGCCCGCGGCCTCGAGTACGGCATGTTCGGCCACGTGGATGCCGGGGTGCTCCACGTGCGCCCCGCCATCGACATGAAGGACCCGGAGCAGGAAAAACTGATCCGCGAGGTCTCCGACGAGGTCGCCGCGCTGACCCGGAAATACCACGGCCTGCTGTGGGGCGAGCACGGCAAGGGGGTGCGCTCGGAGTATGCGCCGGCCTTCTTCGGCGACCTCTACCCCAGCCTGCAGCGAATCAAGGCCGCCTTCGACCCCCACAACCAGCTGAACCCCGGCAAGATTGCCACGCCGCTCTCTATCCCGCCCGAAGACGCGGGAACGGCGACTATTCAGCCCGAAGCCGCGGGAGCTGGCACGCAGGAAGAAGCCGTGAAGCGGGTCGACCCCGGCCTGTTGACCATCGATGGCGTGCCCACCCGCGGCCAGTACGACCGCACCATCGACGAGCGGGTGTGGCAGGCCCACGCCGCCACCGTCTACTGCAACGGCAACGGCGCCTGCTACAACTACGACCCGAACGACGCCATGTGCCCCTCCTGGAAGGCGACCCGCGACCGCATCCACTCGCCCAAGGGGCGCGCCAGCCTGATCCGCGAGTGGCTGCGCCTGCAGGGCGAGGCGGGCGTCGACCTGATCGAGGAGGCGCGCGGTCGCCGTACCGAGGGGGCCTGGGGTTTCGTCAAGCGCTTCCCGAAGCGCATCCTCAACACCCTGCGCCGCCGCCGCGAGGCCGACTTCTCCCACGAGGTGTACGAGGCCATGGCCGGATGCCTCGCCTGCAAGTCCTGCGCCGGCCAGTGCCCGGTCAAGGTCGACGTGCCGGATTCGCGCGCCCGGTTCCTGGAGGCCTACCACGGCCGCTACCTGCGTCCGCCGCGCGACTACCTGATCGGCGGCCTGGAGTTCCTGCTGCCTGCCCTCTCCCGGGTCGCGCCCCTCTATAACGCCGCCCTGGGCAACCGCCTGGTGGCGCGCCTGCTCGCCGGCCCCGTCGGCATGGTGGACAGCCCGCGCCTCTCCCGCGCTAGCCTGTCGAAGCAGCTGGCCGCCTGGGGCGTGGCAGAGGCCACGCCCACCGCGCTGGGCCTGCTTACCGAGGCGCAGAAGGCGAACAGCGTGGTGATCGTCCAGGACGCCTTCACCAGCCACTTCGAGGCGAAGCTGGTCATGGATATCGTCGAGCTGCTCAGCCGCCTCGACGTGCGCGTTTTCGTGGCGCCCTTCTCCCCCAACGGCAAGCCCCTCAACGTGCAGGGCTTCCTGGGTGCCTTCGCGCGCACCGCCGAGAAGCAGGCCGCGCGGCTGCGCGCCCTGGCCGAGTTCGACGTGCCGCTGGTGGGCATCGACCCCGCCATGACCCTGACCTACCGCCAGGAATACGTGAAGGCGCTGGGCCCCGACGCCGTGCCCGAGGTGCTGCTGCTCCAGGAGTGGCTGGTGAGCCGGGCCAACACCCTGGCCCCCCGCGGCCTGACCCTGGACGACCCCGGCTTCAGGCTGCTCTCCCACTGCACCGAGACGACCACCGCCCCGGGCAGCCCGAAGGCCTGGCAGCAGGTGTTCGCCGCCTTCGGCCTGGAGCTCTCGCTGGTCAGCACCGGCTGCTGCGGCATGTCCGGCACCTACGGCCATGAAGCCAGAAACCTCGCAACCTCGAAAACTATCTATGCCCAGTCGTGGCAGCCGGTTGTCGAGGACGACGGCAACCAGGGCCGCCTGCTGGCCACCGGCTACTCCTGTCGCAGCCAGGTGAAGCGCCTCTCCGACGCCACCCTGCCCCATCCGCTGCAGGCGCTG
>JBKHEO010000040.1:0-18011 GCA_046540755.1 Halomonas sp.
CGCAGAAAACCAGCCGTGACAGGCTGGCTTTCTTGAAGAAGTGGCGGAGGGGGAGGGATTCGAACCCTCGAAGCCTTTCGACTTACACACTTTCCAGGCGTGCTCCTTCGACCACTCGGACACCCCTCCGCATTGTGGTTCCCACGCCCGGGCGGTTCGCCTTTCGCGTCAGAACGGCGCGTATGGTATCGAGCTAAGTATGCGATTGCAAGCGGTTTCCCGCCGAAGCCCTCCGTCCGCGGCGGTGTCGGGACGCGGTGATGGCCGGGGGTGCGCCGGCACCCCCCGCTCGGCTATGCTGATGGAGAACCCACGACAGGGAGAGTCCCATGTCCTTACGTCCCGTGCTCGCCGGCCTGCTGCTGGCGCTGCCCCTGACCGCCCTCGCCGAGACGCCCAACATCGAACCCGGCGAGTGGGAATTCACCAGCTCCACCTCGGCGAGCGGCGACATGCCGAACCCCGACCAGACCGAAACCACTCGCGAGTGCATCGCCCAGGGCGACCTCGACGACCCCGACTTCCAGATGATCGAGGAGGAGGAGGGCTGCGAGCTGCTCGAACATAACGTCACCGCCGACGGCATGGAGTACCGCATGGCCTGCGATGCCGACGGTGGCCAGGCCGATATCGTCGGTCACATGGATTTCCTCGGCGAGACCAGCGAGGGCCAGGTGGAGATCACTGTCGACTCCCAGATGGGCAAGATGGAGATGGTCACCGAGGTGGAGGGCCGCCGCATCGGCGACTGCTGACGCCTCAGGTGTCCAGCGTTAATACCAGGCGGCCACCCCCGAGCGGCCGCCTGGCGTTTCGGGGTCAGTGCCCCTCCGGGGTCGCCTCCATCTCACTGTCCAGGCGCCGGGCCACCTCACCGGGGGAGCCGGTGCGCCGTGCCAGCAGGTCGTAGGCCACCGGCACCACGAAGAGGGTGAAGAGGGTGGCGGCGGCCAGGCCACAGAGGATCACGATGCCGATCACCAGGCGGGTCTCGGCGCCGGCGCCGCTGGAGACGATCAGCGGTATGGCGCCCGCCATGGTGGTCACCGCGGTCATCACGATGGGGCGCAGGCGGGTCACCGCGGCCTCCACCAGCGCCTCGCGGAAGGTCCAGCCCTGGTCGCGCAGCTGGTTGGCGAACTCCACGATCAGGATGCCGTTCTTGGCGGCGAGCCCCACCAGCATCACCAGCCCCACCTGGCTGTAGATGTTCAGCGACTGGCCGGTCAGGTAGAGCCCCAGCAGGGCGCCGCAGATCGCCAGCGGCACCGTGAGCATGATCACGAAGGGGTGCACGAAGCTCTCGAACTGCCCCGCCAGCACCAGGAACACCACCAGCACCCCCAGCCCCAGCAGGAAGGCCGTTGCGCCGCTGGCCTCGCGGTAGTCCCGGGAGGCGCCCTTGACGTCGGTCTGGGCCTCGGCGGGCAGCACCTCGCGCACCGTCTCCTCCAGGTAGCCCAGCGCCTCGCCCAGCGGGTAGCCATCGGCCAGTTCCGCCTCGAGGGTGATGGCGCGTATCCGGTTGAAGCGGTTGAGGGTGCTGGGGCCGGCGAAGTCGCTGATGGACACCAGGCTGGCCAGCGAGATGAGCTCGCCGCTGCGCTGCGAGCGGACATAGAGGTTCTCCAGGCTCTGCGGGCTGGGGCGCGCCCCGGGCTCGCCCTCGAGGATGACGTCGTACTCTTCGCCGTCATCCACGTAGCGGGTCACGTTGCGTCCGCCGAGCAGCGTCTCCAGGGTGCGGCCGATCTCGTTGACGGTGACGCCGAGCTCGGCAGCCCGCTCGTGGTCGATCTCCACCTCGAGCTGCGGCTGGTCCTCCTCGTAGTCGCTGTCCAGCCCGGTGAGGCGCGGGTTGTCCTCGCGAATATGCTCGAACAGGGTATCCCGCCATTCGGCGAGCTGATCAAAGGTGCCCCCGCCCAGCACGAACTGCACCGGTTTCTCGACGCTCGAGCCGAAGCCCTGTCGCATCACCGGGAAGGCGCGCACCCCGGGCAGGTCGGCAAGCTCCCTGCGCACCTCGTCCATGATCGTCCAGGCGTCGCGGCGATCGTCCCAGTCGGCCAGGTTGACGATGACGAAGCCGCTGTTGAAGTTCTCGATGTTGCCCCAGCCCCGCGGCGCACGCACCACCACCCGGTCGACCTCGCCGGTGTCGAGCAGCGGCGTCAGCCGCGCCTCGATCTCGTCCATGTAGTCCAGCATGTAGTCGTAGGTGGCGCCGGGCGGGCCGTTGACCAGCACCCAGAAGTTGCCACGGTCCTCCTGGGGCGTGTACTCGTTGGGCAGGTTGTCGTTGAGCCAGACCATCCCCCCGACCAGGGCCAGGAACAGTGCCACCACCAGCAGCCGCAGTTTGAGCACGCGCTCCAGCAGGCGACGGTAGATGCAGCGGGAGCGCTCCAGCGCCCACTGCACGCCGCGCGCCAGGCGTCCCTCGTGCATGCCCTCCTTGAGGATCTTGGAGGCCATCATCGGCGTCAGGGTCAGCGCCAGCAGGCTCGAGATGGCCACCGCGGAGGCCAGCGTCAGGGCAAACTCCGAGAACAGCCGGCCGATATCGCCCTGGAGGAAGCTCAGCGGCACGAACACGGCAATCAACACCAGGGTGGTGGCGATCACCGCGAAGGCGATCTGGCGCGTGCCGCGGAAGGCCGCCACCAGCGGCGTCTCGTGGTGGTCGTGCATGCGGCGGTGGATGTTCTCCAGCACCACGATGGCGTCGTCGACGATCAGGCCGATGGCCAGCACCAGGGCCAGCAGGGTGAGCAGGTTGATGGTGAAGCCCATCACCGCCAGGGCACCGAAGGCGCCGATCAGCGCGATGGGCACGGTGACGGCGGGGATCAGCGTGGTGCGCAGGTTGCCGAGGAAGACGAAGATCGCTACCACCACCAGGCCCATGGCGATGAACAGGGTCTGGACTACCTGCGCGATGGCGCCCTGGACGAATACCGAGGAGTCGAAGTTGAGGCGCAGCGACATGCCGTCGGGGAGGGTGTCCTGCAGGCGCTCCATCTCGGCCTGCACCCCCTCGGAGATCTCCAGCACGTTGGCGGTGGACTGCTTCATCATGCCCAGGCCGATCATCGGGATGCCGTTGCCACGGAAGATGGTGCGCTCCTCCACGGCCCCCACCTCGACCCGGGCCACGTCCCCCAGGCGCACCAGGTAGCCATCCGCGGCCTCGTCGAGCACCAGGCGCCGGAAGTCATCCGGGGTGGCATAGCCCCGGGGCAGGCGCACGATGAACTGGCGCTCGCGGGACTCGATGGCGCCGCCGGGGAGCTCCACGTTCTCGTCGCGCAGGGCGTCCTCCACGTCACCGGCGGTAAGGTCGCGGGCGGCCAGGGCATCGGCGTCGAGCCACACCCGCATGGCGTACTCGCGGCCGCCGCCGATGCGCACCTGGGAGACCCCGGGAAGCACCGAGAAGCGGTCCACCAGGTAACGATTGGCGTAGTCGGTGAGCTCCGCCATGTCGTAGTCCTCGCCGGAGAGCGAGAGCCACAGCACCACCTCGCTGCTGGAGTCGGCCTTCTGCACCTCGGGCGGGTCGGCCTCCTCGGGGAGGTTGTCGGCCGAGCCGGAGATGCGATCGCGGATGTCGTTGGCCGCGGCATCGATGTCCATGTCGAGGCCGAACTCCACATTGATGCTGGAACGGCCATCCTGGGAGGAGGAGGAGATCACCTCAATGCCCGAGATGCCGGAGATCCGGTCCTCCAGCACCTGGGTGATGCGGGTCTCCACCACGCTGGCCGAGGCCCCGGGATAGCGGGTTTCGACGCTGACGATGGGCGGGTCGATGGAGGGATACTCCTGCAGCGGCAGGCGCTCCAGGGCGAGCAGGCCGAAGGCCACGATCAGCGCGGCCAGCACCGTGGCCAGCACCGGCCGCTGGACGGAGACATCGGAGAGGCGCATCAGCCGTTGGCCTCCGCCTCGTCACGCCCCTGGCGCAGCAGGTCGGGCACGCTGGTGTTCTCGTCGAGGATCCCCAGCAATCGGGTCGGCTCGCCGTCGCGCACCCGCTCGGTGCCGTGGGCCACCACCAGCTCTCCCTCCTCCAGGCCGTCGAGTATCTCCACCTCCCCCTCGCGGCGGGCGCCGGTCTGGACCTCGCGCCGGGTGACGCGGTGCTCCTCCTCGGGCGAAAGGGCCAGCACGAACTGCCGGCGCCCTTCGGGGACCAGCGCCGACTCGGGGATCACCAGCGTCTCGCGCGGCTCGCGGTTCACCACCACCTTCATCAGCATGCCGGGGCGCAGCCGTTCCTCGGGGTTGTCGACCAGGGCGCGCACGGTCACGCTGCGGCTCACCGGGTCGACGCGAGTGCCGATGCTGTCGATCTCGCCCTCGAAGGGGGTGTCGGGATAGGCGGCGCTGGTGGCGGTCAGCGAGAGCCCCGGCGAGAGTTCGCCGAGGGCCAGCTCGCTCAGGGTGAAGTCGAGCTTCATCACGTCGACCTTGTCGAGGCTGACCAGCTCGGTGCCCGGGGTGACCAAGGTGCCCACGCTGACGTTGCGGAAGCCCACCCGGCCGGCGAAGGGAGCGTGCAGGCGATAGTCGGCCAGGCGCGCCTCCAGCGACTGGATCTCGGCCTCCACCTGGCGCAGCCGCGCCTGGGCATCCTCAAGGTCGCCGCGCGGCGCCAGGTTGCGCTCCTGCAGCTGGCTCAGGCGGTTGACGGCGTTGCGCCGCTCCTCGCGCTGCGCCTCGGCGGCGCGCAGGTCGGCGCGTGCCTCGTCGTCGGCCAGGCGCACCAGCAGCTGGCCCTCCTCGACGCTGTCGCCGTCACGGAAGTTGAGTTCGCGCACCGTGTCGGTGACGGTGGCGGAGAGGGTCACGCTCTCGTCGGCACGCAGGGTTCCCAGTGCCTCGAGGGGGTCGGACCAGGCGTCCAGGCGCGCTTCGGCGGCGATCACCGCCGTGGGCTCCTGGGCCCGAGCCTGGGTGGACAGGACCAGCGGCGCCAGGGCCATCAGCAGGCCGAGCAGCAGGGGCGAGGGGCGAAGCGCAAGGGGTAGCGGCATGGGAAGCGATCTTGTCGGTGAACGGTGACGTGGCGTGTTGCGCCTCTCTAGACTAAGCCGGGCGCAGAGCGAGAGTGTGACAACATTGCACAACTGCCCCCCCGCCCCTTGTGACCCCAATGTACAAGGTTTGTATATGCCTGACCACCTCGGCGCGCCTGTCCTCGGCTGCTAGAATGCGCGCCTCGCGCCTTCGGGCGCCAACGGGCAGTCGGAGGGCAGCCAGTGACATACGACGTGGTGGTGATCGGCGCCGGGGCGGCAGGGCTGATGTGCGCCCTCACCGCCGGTTACGCCGGGCGGCGGGTGCTGGTGGTGGACCACGCCAACAAGGCCGGCAAGAAGATCCTGATGTCCGGCGGCGGGCGCTGCAACTTCACTAACCTCGCTTCCACACCGGCCAACTTCTTCTCCGCCAATCCCGCCTTCTGCATCTCGGCGCTGAAGCGCTACCGCCCCGAGCACTTCGTCGAGCTGGTGGAGCGCCACGGCGTGGCGCACGTGGAGAAGGCCCCGGGACAGCTGTTCTGCGCCGACTCCAGCAAGGAGATCGTGCGGGTGCTGCTCACCGAATGCGACTGGGCCGGGGTGGAGGTGCGCCTGAAGACGAGCGTCGAGGCGGTGGCGCACCACGGCGAGGGCATGCGACTGGCCACTTCCCTGGGACCGATCGAGTGCGGTGCGCTGGTGGTGGCCACCGGCGGGCTCTCCATTCCGACCCTGGGCGCCACCGGCTTCGGCTACGACCTCGCCCGACAGTTCGGGCTGGCGGTCACCGACACGCGCCCGGCGCTGGTGCCCTTCACCCTCACCTCGCACTGGAAGACGCGCGCCGCGGCGCTGGCCGGGGTGAGCGTCGAGGTGGAAGCGAGCTGTCGCGGCGGGCGCTACCGCGAGCCCATGCTCTTCACCCATCGGGGCCTCTCGGGGCCGGCCATGCTGCAGGCCTCCAGCCACTGGCACCCGGGTGACGAGATCCTCATCGACCTGCTGCCCGGAGAGGACGCCTACGCGGCGCTGCGCACGGCGCGCCATGCGACGCCGAAGCGGCGCCTCTCCACCTGGCTTGGCGAGCGCCTGCCCAGGCGGCTGGCCCAGGCGCTGGTGGAGTGGCAGGGCGACGACGGCGTGCTGGCCGAGTGCGGCAACGCGCGGCTGGCGGCCTGGGCCGAGGCGCTGAAGGGCTGGCGGCTCAAGCCCGCCGGTACCGAGGGGTGGCGCACCGCCGAGGTGACCCTGGGCGGGGTCGACACCCGTGCGATCTCCTCCCGGGACTTCGCCGTGGAGGGGCTGCCCCAGCTGCGCTTCATCGGCGAGGTGCTCGACGTGACGGGGGAGCTCGGAGGCCACAACTTCCAGTGGGCCTGGGCCAGTGGCGTGGCCTGTGGCCAGAGCCTCTAGCAGCCTTCAGGCCAGGCGCTGGGCGATCTCCTCCCACAGCCGGCGATAGGCCTGGGCGGCGGGCGTGCGCGGGGCGAAGGCCCGCAGCGGGGCGCGCTCGAGCCCCATGCGCTCGACCACGCTGGCGCTGGGGATCGCATGGGAGAGGCGCAGCGGCCAGCTTTCCGGCAGCGCGGTGATGATCTCGCGGTGCAGGGTGCGGCGGCGGTCGGCCAGGGTGACGAAGGGCCATACCGGACAAGGGATGTCGCGGGCGTCGAGGAAGTCGCGCAGCTGCTCCAGGGTGCGCAGCGAGAGTACCGTGGGCACGAGGGGCACCAGCAGCGCATCCACGCTGGCGAAGACGCTCTCGGAGAGCGTCGAGAGGCTGGGCGGGCAATCGAGGATCACCAGATCGTAGTCGTCGCGGATCGGCTTGAGGATGCGTCGCAGCTGGTTCTCGCGCCGTTCGGCCAGCAGGCGGTCCAGCTCCCGGGAGGCGAGCGCTGCGGGCAGCAGGTCGAGGTTCTCCACCTGGGTGGCACGGATCACCTTGTCGAAAGCGGCCTTGCCCTTGACCAGCCGGGCGACACCGCCGCGCACCTTGGGCTTGGCGCGCAGGTAGAAGGTGGTGGCCGCCTGGGGATCGAGGTCCCACAGCAGCACGCGGCGACCGGCCGCGGCCGCCTCGGCGGCCAGGTTCACCGCGGAGGCGGTCTTGCCGACGCCGCCCTTGATGCTGTAGAGGGCCAGCATGCGCAAGGCGCATCTCCCGAGTCAGGATGTGAAACGCGATGCTACCAGAACGCCGCCCTGCCCATGTGACAGCGGCGTGACGGCGGGTCTCAGGCCAGGTAGCGTCCCCCGGCGGCGATGGCGCTGGTCAGCAGGCCGAGGATCAGGTTGAGGCCCACCAGGCGGCGGATCGTCGCCAGCTGGCGGCCACCCTCGGGCCACGCCTCGGCCGCCACCGCGCGGCGCAGCCGCTGCCAGGGGGCGAACCACAGATGCAGGTAGATCGCCATCATGGCCAGGCCCAGCGCCAGCATCAGGTGGATGTGCCAGCGCGCCCCGGCCATGCCGCCGAACACCGCGAACAGCATCCACAGGCCGGTGGCCAGCAGCACCGCCACGGCGGCCCATACCCAGGGAAAGAAACGCTCGAACACCCCGTGCCACAGGGTCAGGCGTTCCGGCGGCGCCAGCTGGCCCGCGGCGACCGGGCGCAGCACCATCCAGGCGAAGAACATGCCGCCGACCCAGAGGATGGCGGCGAGGACGTGCAGGGTAATGGCGAGGGTCATGGTCAGGCTCCGCGTGGTGAGGTCAGCGCAGCAGGCGCCGGATGCGGTTGAGCACCAGGGCACCGGCGGTGGCGCGGCGGCCCAGGCGCAGCAGGCCTCCCGGGCGGCGGGCCAGGCGCAGGGCGACGAGCCCGCCCAGGGCGACGAGGGGTGCCTTGAAGCGCATCAGGGCGTGCCAGCCGTCGTCGAGGGGCTGGGTCGCTGAGCGCCAGCGGCCCGCCGCCACCAGGATGTCGACGCGCTGCTGCTCGATGCGTGACTCCAGCGCGGCCTTGCGCTCGGCGCGGCTCGGGGCGGGTCGACGGTCAGCGCTCATCGTCCGTCTCCCGGCGGTCGCGCTCGACCAGCTCGCGGTCGGTGGCGAGGTGGCGGAGGGTGCTGGCCAGCAGGGTGCGCCGGCGGGCCAGCTGCATCACCCGCAGGCAGAGCAGCGTGCCGCCGCCCAGCAGCACGCCGGCGCTCACCGCGATGGCGGTGAGGCGGTAGCTGTCCCAGAAGGCGACGATCACCAGGGTGGTCAGCACCCCGATGCCCAGCAGCAGGAGGATCAGCGCCAGGCCGGCCAGCAGCAGCAGGCCGACAAGGCGTGCGCGTTCCTCCTCCAGCTCCAGCACGGCGAGGCGCAGGCGCGTCTCGCCGGTGGCCAGCAGGCTGCCCAGCAGGCGCTTGCCGGCGGTGAACAGCCGTTGAGCCGGTCCCTGGCCTGCCGCCATCAGCGACGCCCGATGAGCATGCCGACGACGACCCCGACGACGGCGCCGATGCCGATGCTGGTCCAGGGGTTGTCGTGAACATAGCGGTCGCAGGCGTCGACCTGATGGTCGAGGGTCTCGCGGGCCTCGCCATAGAGGCGCTCGCCGCGGGACTCGAGGCGTTCACGGGTCTCCTTGAGGCGCTTCTCGGCGCGGTCGCGCAGCTCCTTGATGTTGCCGCGGGAGTCGTCGGCGGTGGCGCTGACCAGCTCCTCGATGGTCTGGCTCAGCTGGTGCAGGTCTTCCTTGAGCTGTTGGGTGGATTCCTGGGTGCGGGGGGCTCGATTTGCCATCGGGGTCTTCCTGTGACGGTGAATGACAGCCCCAGCATAGCAGCACACGCCTGGCTTGACAGCGTTGCCGGCCTTGACGCCGGTCACGCTCAGCGCGTCATGTTCTCGCCGGTGGAGAACAGCGGATTGAGGCTGAAGCCGAAGCTCAGCCGCTGGGAGCGGTGATCATAGTCGATCAGGCTCTCGCCATAGCCCTGGTAGTACTGCACATGGGCGCGCACCTTGCTGTCGAACAGCGGCCAGGAGTAGTCGAGCTGTGCCCCCATGTGGCCGGCGGAGGGGTTGCCCCGCGCCATCAGGCTGAGCTCGTTGTCGCCGAAGCGCCTGGCGACGGTCAGGTCCCCGTAGCCCATGTAGCGTTCGATATCGGGGTTGTCGTCGTCGCCGGTGGCCTCGGGGAGGCGGTAGTGGGGGGCCAGGCTGACCGCCCAGTCGCCGCGCTGGAAGACCGTCTCCAGGTAGAGCCGGTTCCAGCTGCGCGACAGGGCGCCGGAGCGGCCGTTGGACTGGTGGTTGACGGCCAGGCGGTTGCGCACGTTGGTCCAGCCCAGTATCTGCCAGGCGTTGTCGAAGCTCAGGAAGAGTTCCGGCTCGTAGTTGGTCTCGCGGAAGGGCGAGGAGTCGTCGGTGTTGTAGGCTTGCCACCAGCTGCGCTGGGTGTAGGCGAAGTAGAGGTCGCCGGTGTCGCCGAACAGCGCCTCGGCCAAGGCCACCTTGGCGCTGAACTGGAACTTCAGCTCGGCACGCTCCATGCCGTCCTCGCCGGTCAGGTCGGTATAGGCCTCCTGGTGGGGGTGGCGGTTGTAGCTCAAGGGGAACAGGGAGTTGCGGCGATAGGCGGTGATGGCATAGGGGTTGCGGTTCGACTCCTGCTCCAGCTGGCGGCGCTCGGCGGCCTCGACCACGGCCATGTCCTCGGCGTCGAGCAGCCGCGGCGGCGCGGACCAGGCGAATTCGCCGGCGTTCTCCTCCAGGGCGGCGTCCGCCGTCTCGGCACTCTCCAGGCTGTCGAGGCGCGCCTGCACCTCGGCGGCCTCGGCCTTCAGCTTGGCCAGGCGCTTCTCGAGCTCGGCACGGCTGGCCTCGTCGGGCTGCGCCTCGGCCAGGCTGGCCACCATCAGGAGCAGGCTGGGGAGAACGACGGCGGTGCATGACGGCGGGCGCATGGTGGTGATCCGAACGAGGGTCAGACCGTCGTTCTACCATGCCGGGGGGGCAAGTCAACCGTGGCGATTGCCTTGCTGGTGATGGGGGCGGAGAATCCGGACGATGGACTCGCGACAGGAGAGCCGGGTGAGCGAAGCGCGTGGCGACGGAGTGACCATGGCCGCATACCGATGGGCGGTGGCGGGGCTGACGCTGGTGCTGCTGGTGGCGGTCCTGCTGGTGCCGGGCGCGACACCGGGGCTGGCCCAGGAGGAGGCCCTGCCCGAGCGTGCCGAGGTGGAGGAGCGCCTCACTAAGCTTGAGGCGGAGGCCGAGGAGGAGGAGGAGGAGGGCGATGAAGGTCGCCAGGACGCTATTGAGCGCCTCTCCACCATCCTGGCGGACCTCGACGCCCTGGAGGAGATGGAGCAGCGCCGCGAGGCGCTCGAACAGCGGGTGGAAGAGTCCCCCGACGAGCTGCTGCGCCTTGAGCGCGAGCTCGTCGACGAGGAGGCCGCCTTCGAGGAGGTCTCGGCCGCGGAGCTGGACGACCTCTCCCTGGATGAGCTGGAGAGCCGGCAGCAGGAGGCGGTGCTGGAGCTGCAGCGCCTCCAGGACCGGCTGGCCGAGGTCAATGCCCAGTTGCTCTCCGCCCAGACCCTGCCGGAGCGCGCCCAGCAGGCGATCTCCGATGCCATGGAGGGGATGGAGCAGGCGCGTCGCGACCTCGACGAGCTCGATGCCCGGGAGGTCGCCGAGGACGATCCCCGGCGCTGGCGGCGCCAGGTGGCGCGGGCCCTGGCCGAGGCCGAGCTCCTCTATCACCAGCGCGAGCTCTCCACCAATACCCGCCTGCGCGAGATCGATCAGCAGCGGCGCGACCTGCTGACCCGCCAGCAGGCCCGCCAGGAGGCGGAGTTGACCCTGCTGCAGAACGTCATCGAGCGCCAGCGGCGGATGGAGTCCGAGCAGGCCATCGCCGACGCGGCGCGCGACGACCCCATGCTGGAGGCCGGCCATCCGGTGCTGGAGAGCGCCCAGAAGGTCAACCGCGAGCTCAGCCAGGAGCTGCTGCGCGCCAACGACCGCAGCAACGAACTGGTTCGCGAGGGCCTGGCGGTGCGCAACCGGCTCGACCAGGTGCGCCAGCTGGAGCGCAGCCTCAACGAGCAGATCGAGGCGGTGCGCGGCTCGACGCTGCTGTCGCGGATCCTGCGCGAGCAGCGCCGTTCGCTGCCCCAGGTGGCGGCCCGCCAGGACCTCCAGGACGAGATCGCCGACCTGAGGCTGCGCCAGTTCGACCTGGTCCGCCAGCGCGACGAGCTGCGCGAGGGGGAGCGGCTGGCCAACCGGCGCCTGGAGGAGGCGGGGGTGGAGAGCAGCGACGCCCTGGTCGATTCCCTGCAGCGGCTCTACCAGTCGCGTCGCGAGCTGGTCGATCGCCTCGAGCAGACCTACGGCAGCCAGCTCAGCGCCGCCGTCGAGCTGCAGCTCAATCAGCGGCAGCTCCACGAGACCTCGCACACGCTGCGGACCACCATCGACGAGCAGCTGTTCTGGGTCGCCAACACCCGGCCGCTGGACCTGGCCTGGGTGCGCCAGCTGCCCGAGAACCTGCTGCAGGAGTGGCGCGAGGGTGAGTGGCGCGAGGTCCTGCCGGCCAGCTGGGGCCTGCCGTCGGCCGGTGCCCTGGCGGGGCTGCCGCCGCTGCTGCTGGCGGCTGTTTTCCTGGTCAGCCGGCGGCGCATCCGGGCGCGGCTCGGCCGCCTGCACGAGCAGATCGGTCGGCTGCGCCGCGACAGTCAGCTGCACACCCCGCTGGCGGTGCTGCTCAATGCCCTGCTGGCCGCACCCGGCCCGCTGGTGCTGGCGGCGGCTGGCCTGGCGCTGCGGGGCGGCGGCGGCGCCATCGCCCACGCCATGGGCGCGGCGGGGCTGCAGCTCGCCCTGGCCTGGGGCGTGGTGGCCTGGGCGCGGCGCCTGCTGGTGGCCGACGGCGTGGCCACCCAGCACTTCCACTGGCCGCCGGCCTACGCCGCACGGTTGCGGCGCCTGCTCGGCGTCCTGGGCATGGCGCTGGTGCCGGTGCTCGTCATCGCGGTGCTGGCGCGGGAGGCGGAGTTCGGGCTGCGGCATCGCCCGCTGGCGCTGGGCCTGCTGCTGCTGGGCCTGCTGACCATGAGCATGGTGCTGGCGAGGCTGATCCTCGCCCATGCCCCCTTCTTCGGCGTCAAGCTGTTCCGGCTGGCGCTGGGCCTGGCCATGGCCGCGGTGCCGCTGGTACTGGTCGGCCTGATCGTCTCCGGCTACGAGTACACCGCCCTGAGCCTGGTCGGGCACTTCGCCATCACCCTCTACCTGATGGGGCTGTGGATCCTGGTGGAGGCCACGGTGGTGCGCGGCCTGGCGGTGGCCGCGCGGCGCCTGGCGTTCCGGCGTGCCCTGACACGCCGCCGCGCCGAGGCCCGGGAGGGCGCCGGCGGCGGCCTCGAGGTGGTGGAGGAGCCCCCCCTGGACATGGAGCAGATCAACCAGCAGTCGCTGCGCCTCTCCAAGCTGATCCTGATGATCGGCTTCGTGCTGCTGCTCTACCTGGTGTGGGCGGACCAGCTCACCGTGCTGGGCTACCTGGAGGAGGTGGCGATCTGGGGCGGCGAGGGCGAAGACCTGGTGACCGACGCCCTCTCGGTGGCGGACATCTTCACTGCGCTTTTGATCGTCGCCCTGACCTTCATGCTGGCCCGCAACCTCCCCGGGTTGCTGGAGGTCAGCGTGCTGTCGCGCCTGGCGCTCAAGCAGGGCAGCGCCTACGCCATCACCTCGCTGCTCTCCTACACCATCGTCGGCACCGGGCTGGTGGCCTCGCTGGGGGCCCTCGGCGTCTCCTGGGACAAGCTGCAGTGGCTGGTGGCGGCGCTCGGCGTGGGCCTGGGCTTCGGCCTCCAGGAGATCTTCGCCAACTTCGTCTCGGGGCTGATCATCCTCTTCGAGCGGCCGGTGCGCATCGGCGACACCGTGACCCTGGGCAACCTCACCGGTACGGTGAACCGCATCCGCATCCGCGCCACCACGGTCACCGACTTCGACCGCAAGGAGATCATCATCCCCAACAAGACCTTCGTCACCGACCAGCTGATCAACTGGTCGTTGTCGGACACCATCACCCGGGTGGTGCTGACCTACGGGGTCGCCTACGGTTCCGACCATCGCCTGGTGCACCGACTGCTGCGCCAGGCCGCCGACGAGAACGCCCGGGTGCTGGCCGACCCCGAGCCCCAGGTGTTCTTCATGAGCTACGGCGACAGCACCCTGGACTTCGAGCTGCGCATCTTCGTCAACGGCCTGGGCGATCGGCTCTTCGCCACCGACGAGATCAACTGCCGGGTCGGCGAGCTGTTCGACGCCCACGGCATCGACATCGCCTTCAACCAGCTCGATGTCTGGTTGCACCGCGCCGACGGCCAGGCGCGCCAGGTCCAGCGGCTGTCCGCAGCCGCGGTGGCGGCGCCCCATCCCGCCCCGGGGGCCGGTGGAGATCCGGGAGATATCGAGTTCGGTGAGGGTGATGGCGGCGGCGATGGCGGACGCTGAGCCGCGCCCCGGCGTCACTGCCGCCGGGCGTGGAGCAGGAACTCGCGGTTGCCGTCGCCGCCGCGCAGCGGGCTCTCCTGCCAGTGGCGAATGGCGAGGCCCGTCTCGGCGCAGCAGGCGCGGAGTGTCTCCTCGACCTCCCGGTAGCGCACGGGGTCGGTTACAAGCCCCCGGGCGTTGACCCCGCCGGGCCCCACCTCGAACTGCGGCTTGACCAGGCTCAGAAGCTCGCCTCCCGCCGGCAGCAGGGCGGCGACCTGCGGCAGGATCAGCGTCTGGGAGATGAAGGCGACATCCATCACCACGATGTCGGGTCCCGCGGCGCCCTGGGCCGAGAGGGCCGCGCGCAGCCGGGCGTCGTCGGCCATGGCGCGGGCGTTGAGCCCCTCCAGGCAGGTCACCCGCGGGTCCGCGCGCAGGCTCGGATCGAGCTGGTCGTGGCCCACCTCCACGCCGATCACATGGCGGGCGCCATGGGCCAGGGCGCAGTCGGTGAAGCCGCCGGTGGACTGGCCCACGTCGAGCACCAGGGCGTCGCCGAGGTCGAGGCCCAGCGCGGACAGCAGCGCCTCGAGCTTGAGCCCGGCGCGGGAGACGTAGCGCTCCTCGGGGTCGTCGTCGACCGCGAGCCTGGCGTCCTCGGCGAGCTTCTCCCCGGGTCTGGTGAGTACCCGGCCCCTGTCTGCCAGCCGCACCCGGCCGTGGCGGATCAGCCGCTGGGCACGGGTGCGCGAGCGCGCCAGTCCCCGGGCCAGCAGCAGCTGGTCGAGGCGCCGGCCGCCGCTAGCCATGGTGAGCGCCTCGGGCGAGGCGAGGGCAGGACGGGGTCATGGTGCCTGGGGGCCCTCGTCGGCCTGAAGGTCGGTGGGCGGGATGCGGTCGGCGCCCCAGCTGCGATGGATGTAGCCGACCACCCGGTCGAGCTCCTCCTGGGTGATCTCGGCCAGCTCGCCGCGCTCCAGGGGGTCGTAGTGGAAGATGTAGAGGCGCGAGGCGAACTGCTCGAAGGGCAGCGAGGCCTCGCCGGCGCGCTCCCCGTGGCCGGCGGTGCTGACCTGGACGCCGTCGCCCCAGTCCTGGCCGCTGTCGTTGTTGGGGTTGAAGAAGTAGACCCGCATGGTGTCCTGGGGGTCGAGGCTGACCCGCAGGATGGTGATGGCGTGCCAGCCGATGAAGCGCGCCGCGCTGTCGGTCACGGCGATGCCCGCTGGCTGGGGATGGATCAGTGGCTGGTTGCCGTTGTAGTAGGGGTGGTAGCTGGCATAGAAGTGGCGCAGGAAGGTGTCCAGCTCGTGGAGCTGGCCGCTGGCCACGTCGACGTTGATGCGAAAGCCGCGCCCCGACCACCAGCCGTGGAACTCCGGGTTGACCCAGCGGTGGGGGTCGCCCTCGCGGCCGATGCAGCGCCGCCCCATCTCGGCGTAGATGCGGTCGAGGTGGGGTACCACGATCAGCGACACCGGGTCGAGGTCCATGGGCAGGGTCTGGGCGACCCCGGAGAGGCTGGCCATGGAGGAGAGCGGCATGCCCTCGAAGTGCATGATGATCTCGTCGTCGCGGGCCGCCCAGGCCACCATCTGCAGCAGATAGTCCGGGTCGTTGTAGGCCCACATGGAGAGCGCCCGGGCCGACTGGCAGGTGGGGTTGTTGCCCTGGCCCACGCCCAGCGGCTGGCCGAGCATGCACAGCACCCCCTCCAGCAGCCGGGCGCGCGGCGAGACCGCCTCGCCGAAGGCCAGATTGAGCCGCGCCCGGGACCATTCGGAGAGGGAGAGCCCCAGCTGGCGCCACATCGCCGGCGCCACCGGCGGCTGGTAGAGGATGCCGCGCTCCAGCATCAGCGCCAGGCCGTAGACCGCCTGGGGCGTGGCCGGGTGCACCGCGCCACGGATCAGGGCGTAGACCAGCTCGCGGTAGCAGAGCAGGCAGTCGCGCCCGGTGGACGAGAGCCCCAGGGCCTCGGCAAGCAGATGGTCGCCATGGTCGACCAGGTGGCGCAGCAGGGTGCTGTGGTAGGGCGACACCAGGCCGGTGTCGTGCATGGCGCGGGCGAAGCCGGTGGCCTCGTTCTGCAGGGCGGCGCTGTCCATGCTGGCGAGCCGCTCGCGGTAGACCTCGATGCCTGGGTCCTCGCGACAGGCCCGGGTAGGGCCAAAGAGCGAGCTGACCAGGCGGTCGGCGCCCTGGCCGCTAGCGCCGAGGTCGATCTCGGGGTTGAGCTGGCACAGCGCGATCTGGGTGATCATCTGCTTGACCGGCTCCACCTGGATGGGCCGCTGCTGCAGGATGCGCCAGATCTCCTCGATCAAGCTGTCGATGATGTGCTCGTAGCCGATGCGTTCGGCCAGGTGACGGAACAGGTGGCGGGGGATGGTGGCCAGGCGGCCCTGGGCCTCCCGCTCGGCCTCGCTGGGCGCGCCGAACAGCAGCCACAGGTTGATCGCCATCACCTGGGTCAGGTAGTGGTGCGCCTGCTCGGCGGAGATCATGGGGTGCAGGTACTCTCCCTTGGCCACCGCCAGCAGCCGCAGCTCGCTGAGCGCCTCGATCACCACGGTGTTGGGGTCGGGGCTCTTCAACGCGTGGGTGGTCAGGGTGGGCAGCAGGTATTGCGGGGTCTCCCAGTCGGAGCCGGCGAAGACGCCGGCCTCCTCCAGGATCCGGGCTCGCTGCTCGATGGCCGCCGCGCCGCCCTCCTGAAGCAGCACGCGGCGCGTTGTGTCCAGGACACGGGGCAACTTGCCGGGCTTGGCGAAGTCGCGCGCCGCGTCGAGCAGGCCGATCGCCTCGTCGAGCTTGTCCAGCAGGCCGCGAAGCTTGGCATCCTCGGGCGGCGTCTCCCCGCCACCCGGGTGGTTGTCGTCATGCGTGGTCACGCCGACTCCTTGTCGTCAGGCTGTCATCGATCCCATGACGCCCGGATCAGACATAGAAATCAAGCTCTTCCAAATGCTTGAGGAGTTCCTTCATGCGCGCTGCCTCGTTGCCCTTGAAGTAGATCAGGCCCCAGTGGGTACCGAAGGCGGTACGCTTGGTGACGGTCTCCTCCATCGGGGCGGTGAGCTCGTGGGACTCGAAGTAGGGGTCGTCCTCGACCTCTTCGGGGATCTCCAGCTTGCTCACCACGCGGCGGCGCGGATAGACCCCGAAGCAGCCTGCGTAGCCGTCGGCGTCGACCACCTCCCTGGGGAAGAAGGCGGCGACCTCCTCGGGGGTGCTCTTGGGGTCGAACACCAGCATCGAGGCCTGGTAGGCGTTGAAGCCGTAGACCCGCTCGAGCAGCTCGAAGACCTTGAAGCCCGGCGGCCGGTAGGCCACCTCGCCGAAGTACATCTCGCCGTCGTTGGTGACGAAGTATTCGGGGTGGATCAGGCCGAACTCGATGTCGAACGCCTTGATCAGCTTCTCGATCTGGGCGGTGATCTGCGGGCGGTACTTCTCGAGCTCCGGCGAGGCGGGCACGAACACCGAATAGCCCAGGGTCACGTACTCGGAGATGTTGAGGAAGACGATCTTGCCGTCGTGGATCCAGGCCTCCACGGCGAACTCCCAGCCGTCCAGGTGCGACTCCATCAGCACCGGGAATTCCTCCTCGGGAATGGTATCGACCTCGTCCGGGGTGCGGATCACCCGATGGCCCAGGCAGCCGGCCTTGTCGAAGGCCTTGAGGTGGATCGGGTCGTTGGGGTCGCCGTCGAGCTTGAGCAGGGTCTGGTTGACCCGCTTCAGGAAGCGGATGACGTCCTCCTTGTCGTGGGCCTCCTCGAAGATGCCCACGCGGATGCCGCCCAGCTGGGCGCGCCGCTTCATCAGTGCCTTGTCGCGCAGCAGCAGCGACTGGCCATAGAGGCGCGGATTGTCGAGCAGCACCGAGTTGATGGCACCGGCCCACTCCACGGTCTCCTCGAACAGCGGGATGGACACGTTCACGCCCATCTCCTTGAGCGTCTCGGCGATCTCCAGCGAGCGGTCGTTGAGGCGCTCGAAGTTCCAGGGCACGTAGGGGATATCATGCTTCTGGCAGTACTCCTCCGCCCAGTCCGGTGCCACCACGACATAGCGTCTGTCGAAGTTTTCGGCGGCTTCGACAGCATTCAGGCTCCAGCCCAGCAGAGCAATGTAGCCCTTGTTCGGATCCTTCTTCATGGGGCGCCTCCTGTGTTCGGCGATGAGTAAAGCCTCCCTGACGCGGTCGTGCAGAGATGGATGACGTAAGGAAGGGTAGCGTTCATGCTACATCACACGGTGCCATCCGACACCCTGCCATGGACCGGCGCGCGCCCCTTGCCCGCCCCGGTCAGCGCTGTTATAGTGCGCTGACACTCGGCAAGGCGTTGATCGCAAACGCCAACCCGCCGAGTCGGCATTCCCTGAGATGCCCGCTGTGGTGGCCCCGTCGGTCCTCCCGCAACGCCAAACCGCAAACCCCGCCAGGCCCGGAAGGGAGCAACGGTAGCGGTGGCCGCGTGTGCCGGGATGTGGCTGTCGGGGCCGCCTCCATTT
>JBKHEO010000041.1:0-17430 GCA_046540755.1 Halomonas sp.
CAGCTTCCAGCTTCCAGCTTCCAGCTTCCAGCTTCCAGCTTCCAGCTTCCAGCTGGGGTTAGAGGATATACCGCGACAGGTCCTCGTCCATCGCAAGCTCGCCGAGCTGGGAGTCGACGTAGGCCGCGTCGATCACCAGGGGGCTGCCGATGTCGCTGCCGCGGAAGGAGGCCTCCTCCAGCAGGCGCTCCATCACGGTATGCAGGCGGCGTGCGCCGATGTTCTCGGTGCCCTCGTTGACCTTCCAGGCGACCTCGGCGATGCGCTCGATGCCGTCGTCGCCGAACTCGACCTCGAGCCCCTCGGTGGCCAACAGCGCCTGGTACTGCTTGGTCAGCGCCGCGGAGGGCTCAGTGAGGATACGCTTGAAGTCCTCCGGAGTCAGGGCGTTGAGCTCGACGCGGATCGGCAGGCGACCCTGCAACTCGGGGATCAGGTCCGAGGGGCGCGAGAGGTGGAAGGCGCCGGAGGCGATGAACAGGATATGGTCGGTTCTGACCATGCCGTACTTGGTGGAGACGGTGGAGCCCTCGATCAGCGGCAGCAGGTCGCGCTGCACGCCCTCCCGGGAGACTTCTCCGCCGCTGGACTGGCCGCTGCCCTTGGCCACCTTGTCGATCTCGTCGAGGAAGACGATGCCGTTCTGCTCCACCGACTCGATGGCGCGGGCCTTGATCTCCTCCTCGTTGACCAGCTTGGCGGCCTCCTCGTCGCGCAGCAGGGCGAAGGCGTCCTTCACCGCCACCCGGCGGGTCTCGGTCTTCTGCTTGCCCATGCCGGAGAAGAGGCTCTGCAGCTGGTTGGTCATCTCCTCCATGCCCGGCGGAGTCATGATCTCGAGGTTGGGGCCCTGCTGGGAGACCTCGATGTCGATCTCCTTGTCGTCGAGGTCGCCCTCGCGCAGCTTCTTGCGGAAGGACTGGCGCGTGCCGCTCTCCTGGCGTGGCTGGTCCTCCTGGCCGCGGGGCGGCGGCAGCAGGGCGTCGAGGATGCGGTCCTCGGCGGCATCCTCGGCGCGGTGGCGCACCTCCTCCTTGGCCTGCTCGCGCACCAGCTTGATGGCGGCCTCGGTGAGGTCGCGCACGATCGACTCCACGTCGCGGCCCACGTAGCCCACCTCGGTGAACTTGGTGGCCTCCACCTTGATGAAGGGGGCGCGGGCCAGCTTGGCCAGGCGGCGGGCGATCTCGGTCTTGCCCACCCCGGTGGGACCGATCATCAGGATGTTCTTGGGCGTCACCTCCTGGCGAAGGTCGCCGTCGAGCTGCATCCGCCGCCAGCGGTTGCGCAGCGCGATGGCTACGGCACGCTTGGCGTCCTGCTGGCCGATGATGTACTGGTCCAGGGCGTGGACGATCTCGCGGGGGGTCATCTGGGTCATGGGGCGCCTCAGAGCGTTTCGAGCGTGACGTTGTGGTTGGTGAACACGCAGATGTCGCCGGCGATCGCCAGCGACTTCTCGGTGATCTCGCGGGCCGAGAGGTCGGTGTTCTCGAGCAGGGCGCGGGCGGCGGCCAGGGCGTAGTTGCCGCCGGAGCCGATGGCGATGATGCCGCCCTCGGGCTCCACCACGTCGCCGTTGCCGGTGATGATCAAGGAGGCATCCTTGTTGGCCACGGCGAGGAGCGCCTCGAGCCGGCGCAGGGCGCGGTCGGTGCGCCAGTCCTTGGCCAGTTCCACGGCGGCCTTGACCAGGTTGCCCTGGTACTTCTCCAGCTGCGCCTCGAAGCGCTCGAAGAGGGTGAAGGCGTCGGCGGTGCCGCCGGCGAACCCGGCCAGCACCTCGCCGCGGTAGAGGCGACGCACCTTGCTGGCGTTGCCCTTCATCACGGTGTTGCCCAGCGACACCTGGCCGTCACCGGCCAGCGCCACCTGGTCACCGCGGCGCACGGATACGATGGTGGTCATGGAGGGGGCTCCATTGGGGGGAGCGGGTGATCGGCTCCCGATGACTTTCGGCGCCAGGGGCTGGCCGTGGCGCCGCGACGATGCGGTCTTGACGGGAGTAGGTGCGGGCGCGCCGTGCGGAATTCAAGCGTCGGCGTGGAGGGGAGTGGCGGCGGCGGTCACTCGTTGAGCTGGATCAGCAGCGGCTCGATGCCCTGGGTGACCATCAGGTCCTGGGCGCGGTTGACCTCGCGGCGGTCGTCGTAGGGACCCACCTGGACGCGGTGCCAGGTCTCGCCGCCCCCCGCCTTCACCTCGCTGACCTGGGCCAGCAGGCCGAAGTCGCGCAGGCGCCCGCGCAGCTGCTCGGCCTCGTCGATCTCGCGGAAGGAGGCGGCCTGGAGCACGTAGCGCCGGCCCTCCTCGTCCGAGTCGGGCTTGTCCACCTCTTCTGCCTCGTCCACCTCTTCGGCCACGGCGGCCGCCTCGTCGAGGTCGGCCGCCTCGGGCTCGGTGGGGCGGCGGTTCTCGTCGGCGAGGTTGGCGGCGATCACCTGGGCGATGGGGTCCTCGTCGGCATTCCTCTCGGCGTCCGGAGCCTCCGTCGGCGGCGGGGAAGCGGTGGAGGCGGGGACCTGGCCCCCGGGAGCGATGACCTCGGATTCCGGGAGCAGGGTATAGAACTCGAAGGTCGGCATCGCCGGCTCCTCGGGTTCGGCCGGTGCCTCGGGCTCGCTCGGCGGCGGGGCGCTGCTCGGCAGGAGCCGGGCCAGCGGCGAATCCGGATCCTGCCAGGGCGCCACGCCGTGCTGGTGCTGGGAGAGCAGGAAGCCGGCCACCAGGCCGGCCAGCCCCCACAGCCAGCCGGGCAGGCGCCAGTCGCGCCGAGCGGGCTTGCGGGCGGTCTGGCGGCGGCTGCTGGTGGCGCCGCGCTTCTTCGCCGCGGGCTTGCGGGTGGCCATGGCTTACATCTCCTCCGGGGCGCCGACTCCCATCAGGTCCAGGCCGTTGCGCAGCACCTGGCGGGTGGCCAGGCCCAGCGCCAGGCGGGCATTGCGCAGGGCGTCATCCTCGACCATCACCTTCACCGCGTTGTAGCAGGTGTGGAAATCGGCGGCCAGGTCGAGCAGGTACTGGGCGATCTGCTGGGGCTCGCGGCAGGCCGCGGCGTGCTCCACGGCCTCGGGGAAGCGCGCCAGGCGGTTCATCAGCGCCTTCTCCTGGTCGGCCTCCAGCAGGGCCAGGCTCTGCATGGCCAGGGCGTGGTCGAAGGGCACGCCGTCGGCCTCGGCGCGGCGGCGAACGCTGCAGACCCGGGCGTGGGCGTACTGCACGTAGTAGACCGGGTTGTCGTTGGACTGCGAGCGCGCCAGGTCGATGTCGAAGGTGAGCTGGGAGTCGGCCCGGCGCGCGGCCAGGAAGAAGCGCGTGGCGTCACGACCCACCTCGTCGATCAGGTCGCGCACGGTGACGTAGCTGCCGGCACGCTTGGAGAGCTTCACCTCCACGCCGGAGCGGGTGACCATCACCATCTGGTGCAGCACGTAGTCGGGCCAGCCCTCCGGGATGCCGGCCTCCAGGGCCTGCAGGCCGGCGCGTACCCGGGTCACGGTGGAGTGGTGGTCGGCGCCCTGCTCGTTGATCACCGTGGTGAAGCCGCGCTGCCACTTGTCGAGGTGGTAGGCCACGTCGGGCAGGAAGTAGGTGTACTGCCCGTCGGACTTGCGCATCACCCGGTCCTTGTCGTCGCCGAAGTCGGTGGTTCGCAGCCACAGGGCGCCGTCCTGCTTGTAGGTGTGGCCCTTCTCGACCAGGCGCTCGACGGCCGCCTCCACCTTGCCGTCGCGGTAGAGCGAGGACTCCAGGAAGTAGACGTCGAAGTGCACGCCGAAGGCCTTGAGGTCGAGGTCCTGCTCGCGGCGCAGGTAGGCCACGGCGAACTCCTGGATCGCCGCCAGGTCGTCCGGGTCGGCCTGGGCGGTGACATGGCGGTCGTCGGCGTGGACGGTCTCGCCGGCGAGGTAGGCGTTGGCCACGTCGATGATGTAGCCGCCGCGGTAGCCGTCCGCCGGCCACCCCTCGTCCTCGGGGTCGAGCCCCCTGGCGCGGGCCTGCACCGAGAGCGCCAGGTTGGTGATCTGGGCGCCGGCGTCGTTGTAGTAGAACTCGCGGGTGACGTCATGGCCGGTCGCCTCCAGCAGGCGGCACAGGCAGTCGCCGATGGCCGCGCCGCGGCCGTGGCCCACGTGGAGCGGGCCGGTGGGGTTGGCGGAGACGAACTCCACCTGCACCTTCTGGCCTTGGCCGGTGAGGCTGCGGCCGAAGGCGTCGCCGGCGTCGAGCACCTGGCGCACCACCTGGGCGGCGGCGTCGGTGGCGGCGAAGAAGTTGACGAAGCCGGGCCCGGCGATCTCCACCTTCTGCACCGCCCCACTCTCGGGCAGGGCGCCCACCAGCGCCTCGGCCAGCTCGCGGGGCTTGCGGCCGGCGGGCTTGGCCAGCATCAGCGCCAGGTTGGTGGCGTAGTCGCCGTGGGCCTTGTCCTTTGTCGGATCGACCTTGATGGTCGGGGCGAGGTCGGCGGGCAGCACGCCCTGCTGCCGGAGGGAAGCGAGGGCGTCCTCGAGCAGCGCAACGATGGTCTCTTTCATGAGGCGTCGGGATGTCCTGAGGCGTCGCGGCGAGCGGCCGATGAACCGGCGGTGACGTGGCGCTCGCGCGACGCGGGCATGGATGGGGAGCCTTGGCGGCGCGGCCGGCCATTATCGGCAATTGTGGGGCGGCTTTAAAGGGCGATGCTCAGCTCAGCGTCTGCGGGTCGATATCCAGCGACCAGCGCACCCGGCGTGCCTCGGGGGTGGCCTCCAGCCAGGCGGTAAGCCAGGCGCCGGCCTCGTGGAGGGCGCTGCGCCGCTTGGCGGTGAGCATCAGCTGCAGGTGGTAGCGGCCCTGGCGGCGCTCCATGGGGGCGGGCACCGGGCCCAGGCAGTCGACCCCGAGTTCGCGTTCGGCCAGCCAGCCGCGCAGGGCCGCGGCGGCGCGGCGGCCGAGCTCGCCCACCGCCTCCTCCCGGGCGCTTTCCAGGCGCAGCAGGGCGAGGAAGCGAAACGGGGGCAGGGCGGCGGCGCGGCGCTCCTCCAGCAGCCGCTCGGCCAGGGCCGCGTAGCCGTTTTCGGCCAGCAGCCGCAGGTGCGGGTCGTCCGGGTGGAGCGTCTGCACCAGCACGCGGCCGGGATGGGCGGCACGCCCGGCGCGGCCGGCCACCTGGACCAGCAGCTGGGCACCCTGCTCCAGGGCGCGGAAGTCGCTGGCGTAGAGGCCGGCGTCGGCGTTGACCACCACCACCAGGGTCACATGGGGCAGGTGGTGCCCCTTGGCCAGCATCTGGGTGCCCACCAGCAGGCAGGGCTCGCCCCGGCGCACCTCGGCAAGGATCGTCTCGAAGGCGTCGCGGCGACGGGTACTGTCGCGGTCGATGCGGTGCACCGGCACCTTCGGGAAGCGCTCGGCGAGGGTCTCCTCGGTGCGCTCGGTGCCGCTGCCCAGGGGGCGCAGGTCGATGCTGCCGCACTCGGGGCAGGCCTCGGGCAGGGCGCGGCGGCGGTCGCAGTGGTGGCAGGCGAGCAGTGGCGGCCGGCGGTGCAGGGTCATGCGGGCGTCGCAGGCGTCGCACTCGGCCAGCCAGCCGCATGCGTGACAGGCCAGCGTCGGGGCGAAGCCGCGGCGGTTGATGAACACCAGCACCTGGTGGCCGGCCTCGAGGGTCTCGGCGATCGCCTCCAGCGCCGGCGGGGCGAGGCCGCCCAGGCGCCGCCGGCCGCGCAGGTCGAGAAGCTCCAGCCGGGCCGGGGCGTGGCGTGTGGCGCGCCGGGTCAGCGGCAGGTGGCGCCAGTCGCCGCGGCGGGCCAGGGCGAGGCTCTCCAGCGACGGCGTGGCGCTGCCCAGCAGCAGCGGGATGCCGTGGCGGTGGGCGCGGGCCACGGCGAGGTCGCGGGCGTGGTAGCGCAGGCCGTCCTGCTGCTTGTAGGAGCCGTCGTGCTCCTCGTCGACGATGATCGCGCCGGGCCTCGCCAGCGGGGTGAAGATCGCCGAGCGGGTGCCGATCACGATGGGCGCGCGGCCGCTGGCGGCCGCCTCCCAGGCGTCCAGGCGCTCGTGGTCGGTGAGCCCCGAGTGCAGCGCCACCACCGGGACCCGGAAGCGGCGGCGGAAGCGCGCCAGGGTCTGGGGGGTGAGGCCGATCTCGGGCACCAGCACCAGCGCCTGGCGCCCGCGGCCCACCACCGCCTCGATCAGTTGCAGGTAGACCTCGGTCTTGCCGCTGCCGGTGACCCCCTCCAGCAGGCAGGGGTGGTAGGCATCGAGGCGCTCGTGGAGCACCGCCAGGGCCTGTGACTGCTCGCGGTTGAGGGGCAGGGCGGGCTCTGCCAGCAGGTGGTCGGCGTCGGGGCGCGCGGGGGCGCTGAGTGCCTCCTCCCGGCGCTCCACCAGCCCCTTGGCGGCCAGTGCCCGCAGCTGGTCGCGGCTGAAGGCCTGGGCGAGGATCGCCTGGCTGGCCAGGCCGTGGGGATGCTGGGCGAGCATGGACAGCAGCGCCGCCTGGCGCGGGGCGCGGTTCAGGGTCTCGGGGTCGAGGTCCTTCCCGGCGGCGGTGAGCGCCCAGCGCTCGCGGGTGCGTCCGGCCAGGGGGCGCCCCTGGCGCAGCAGCACCGGCAGCGCCTGGTGCAGGGTGTCGCCCAGCGGATGCTGGTAGTAGCGGGCGGTGAAGCGGCACAGCCACAACCAGTCCGCCGGCAGCGGGGCCTCGTCGAGACAGGCCAGCGCCGGCTTGAGCTCGGCCAGCGGCAGGTCGCCGTGGTCGAGGCAGGCCACCACCACGCCGACCACCTCGCGGCGCCCGAAGGGGACCCGCACCCGCAGCCCCGGCGCCCAGCCGCCGGGCGGCGCCTCGCGGGCGGGGCGGTAGTCGAACAGGCGTCGCAGGGGCGAAGGCACGGCGATGCGCAGCACCCGGGGGGCGGGGGAGTCGGGCAATTGGCCTCCGGTGGCGGCTCTGGTAGAATGCGGCGCTCCCCGAAATGCCGACCCGGCATGGCGGGGGTTCCGGTGAGTTTCCGCGGTTGCATGGCAACCGATTCACAATCGTATGCGGTGCCTGGCAAGGGATCAGGTGGCGGCATACAGCGTAACGAGGCCCAAGATGAAACAAGGTATCCACCCCGAATACAAGACGGTCAGCGCGACCTGCTCCTGTGGCGCCACCTTCGAGGTCGGCTCCACCGCCGGCCGCGACCTCGAGCTGGACGTCTGCTCCCAGTGTCACCCCTTCTATACCGGCAAGCAGAAGCAGGCGACCACCGGTGGTCGCGTCGAGCGCTTCAACAAGCGCTTCGGCGGCGCCCTCAAGCGCTGATCGCGTTGCGGCACCTCGCCGTGCGTACCGAGAACCCGCCCACTTAGGCGGGTTCTTGCGTATCTGGCCGGAATAATGTCGACAATGGCGCCGAACGAGCGCCCACCGGCCTGTCTCGCATGGCGCTGTTAAGATATGGAAACTTTTTCTATACTCTGGAACATGACTTCACCCTAGCGGACACAAGCATGACTGACGCACGACAGGCAGCGCTGGACTATCACGCCAAGCCCATTCCCGGAAAGCTCTCCGTCGAGCTGACCAAGCCCACCGCCACCGCCCGCGACCTCTCGCTGGCCTACAGCCCCGGTGTCGCCGAGCCGGTGCGCGAGATCGCCCGCGACCCGGAGAATGCCTACCGCTACACCGGCAAGGGCAACCTGGTGGCGGTGATCTCCGACGGCAGCGCCATCCTGGGGCTCGGCAACCTGGGGGCGCTGGCCAGCAAGCCGGTGATGGAGGGCAAGGGCGTGCTGTTCAAGCGCTTCGCCGGCATCAACTCCGTCGACGTCGAGGTCAATGCCGAGAGCCCCCAGGCCTTCATCGACACCGTGGCGCGGATCGCCGACACCTGGGGGGGCATCAACCTCGAGGACATCAAGGCGCCCGAGTGCTTCGAGATCGAGCAGGCGCTGATCGAGCAGTGCAGCATCCCGGTCTTCCATGACGACCAGCACGGCACCGCCATCGTCACCACGGCGGGCATGCTCAACGCCCTGGCCATCGCCGGGAAGCGGGTCGAGGAGGCGCGCTTCGTCTGCCTGGGCGCGGGCTCTGCCGCCATCGCCTGCATGAAGCTGCTGGTCAGCTGCGGCGCGCGTGCCGAGAACATCTACATGCTCGACCGCAAGGGCGTGATCCACAGCGGACGCCAGGACCTCAACCAGTACAAGGCGATGTTCGCCACGCAGACCGACAAGCGGACCCTGGGCGATGCCATCGAAGGCGCCGATGCGTTCCTGGGCCTGTCCGGTCCCAACCTGCTCTCCCCCGAGCAGCTCAAGAAGATGGCGCCCAACCCGGTGGTGTTCGCCTGCTCCAATCCCGACCCGGAGATCCATCCGGCCGATGCCTTCGCCGCTCGCGACGACGTGATCATGGCCACGGGGCGATCGGACTACCCCAACCAGGTCAACAACGTGCTGTGTTTTCCGTTTATCTTCCGCGGTGCCCTGGATGTTCGTGCCACCCGCATCAACGAGGAGATGAAGGTGGCGGCGGTGCATGCGCTCAAGGACCTGGCCCGGGAGCCGGTGCCCGAGGAGGTGCTGCTGGCCTACGAGAAGGAGAGCATGAGCTTCGGGCGCGACTACATCATCCCCACCCCGGTGGACGTTCGCCTGCTGGAGCGCGTCCCCTCGGCGGTGGCGCAGGCGGCGGTGGACTCCGGCGTGGCCCGTCGGCCCTATCCCTCCCACTATCCGCTGCAGACCGTGGACGACGTCTACGGCGGCTGATGGCCACCCTCTCTCACCGCCCCCGCGACGCCGGCCCTTGGGCCGGCGTCGTCGTTTTCGAGGGAGGGCGGGTCACGCCTTACCAGTCATAGAGCAGCGCGGCGCTGGAGGTGTGATCGGTGCGCGCCTCGGCGTCCTCGGGGGGGCGCGAGTTGTGGCGCATCTCATGCGAGAGGCGCAGCGACAGGCGCGAGTTGAGCTTGGCGGTCAGCGAGGAGTGCGAGCGGGAGGTGGTGTTGTCGTCGGTGGCCTCCACCGATAGCTCCTGGCCCAGGGTGGTGGTCTCGGTAGCCTCGAGCTCCCAGTCCAGGGCGGCGTAGCCCACGCCCAGGCGGCTATCCTCCTCCCGCCCGAGGCGGTCGTGGCGATAACCGGGGCCGGCCTCGACGGAGAGGCGCTGGTGCTTGCCCTCGAGCAGGTCGCGGCCGTAGCCGCCGATGGTGGTGGCCTGCCAGTCATAGCCGGAGAAGCGATCCTTCTCCCAGCGCGCGAAGCCGAACAGGTAGTGGGGCCCCTCGAGGCTGTAGCGCTCGCGCCCCGAGAGCAGGTACTGCTCGGCGCTGGTCTCGCCGTCGCGGGCGGCGTTGCGCACCTTGCCGCGCAGGGTATGGGTCCAGTCGCCGTTCAGCCAGGCCAGGCGCCCCTTGGCGATCAGGGTCCGGCTGTCGGTATTGCCGGCGAGCCGAGTGTAGCCGAGCTCCGTCTCGCCGCTGAAGGTATCGGCATCCTCGTCGGGCGGTGGCGGGGCGTAGAAGGGGCTGGCCAGGGCCTGGCCGCCGGTGCACAGCGCCAGGATGAAGAGGGTAAGGCCCAGGGCAGTTCGCATAGGCATCTCCCGGTGTCGGCGGCGATGGGCTCCATGCGTGCGTGAATCGTGTTGCCGGGGCCCGGGCGGCGTCCCTGCCGCCCGGGCCCCTGTCAGAAGATCGCCTCGTAGCTGCCGGTCCCCTCCGATCCGCTGCGCTGCTCTACCTCGCGATCCACACGCTGCGGCTGCCGGCTGGGCAGGTGGTCGGGATGGAACATCTCGCTGATGCCGCCCTCCTGGCCTTCCGGCAGGCGCCGTCCGGTGTCCGGGTCGACGCGGGCGGTGACCAGCCCCTCGGGCGGATCGGGCATCGCCTCGGGGCGTCCGTCCAGCGCCTCGCCCATGAAGGTCATCCAGATGGGCAGCGCGGCACTGGCGCCGTACTCGGCGGTGGTGGTGTTGTCATCCTTGCCCAGCCACACGGTGGCCACCAGGTCGCTGTTGAAGCCGGCGAACCAGGTGTCGCGCTGGTTGTTGGTGGTACCGGTCTTGCCGACGATATCCTCGCGGTCCAGCTCCATGGCGCGGCGGCCGGTTCCCTCCTCGACCACGTCGCGCAGCATGTCGCGCAGGATGTAGACGGAAGTGGGGTCGGCCACCCGGGGGGCCACCGGGTGGCGGCGGCCGTCGATCTCCACCTCCTCCTGGTCCTCGTCGCAGTTGCGGCAGGCCACCGCCGGCAGGGCCTCCTCGATGACCTCCTCGCCGCGGGCGACACGCTCGATGTACCAGGGCGAGACCTGGAAGCCGCCGTTGGCCAGCACCGCGTAGGCGTTGGTCATCTCCAGCGGGGTCAGGTTGGCGCTGCCCAGCGCCAGCGAGAGGCCCTGGGGCAGCCGCGACGGGGCGAAGCCGAAGCCCTCCAGGAACTCGATGGTGTTGTCCAGGCCGACCTCCTGCAGCACCCGGATGGTCACCAGGTTGCGCGAGCGGGCCAGGGCGTTGCGCAGGCGCATGGGGCCGAGGAAGTCGCCGCTGGAGTTGACCGGGCGCCACATCTCGCTGCTGCCGTCCTGCATCACCACCGGGGCGTCGTTGACCACGCTGGCGGCGTTCATCAGGCCGCTGTCCAGCGCCGCCAGGTAGATGAAGGGCTTGAAGATGGAGCCCGACTGGCGCTGGGCTTGCACGGCGCGGTTGAACTTGCTGGCATCGAAGTCGAAGCCGCCCTGCAGGGCGAGGATGGCGCCGGTGTCCGGATCCAGCGCCACCAGCGAGCCCTCGGCATCGGGGCGCTGCGCCAGGCGCAGGCTGTCGTCCTCGCGCTCCATCACCCGCACCAGGTCGCCGCGGGCGGCGATCTCGGCGGCCGAGCCCGGCTCGGGGCCGCGGGCCTCGGCGCTGCGGAAGGGGCGCGCCCAGGAGAGGCCCTCCCACTCGATGGTGCGTAGCTTGCCGCCGCGCGTCAGCACGCGCATCTCGCGCCCCTCGCTCTCCACCACGATGGCCGGGTGGAGAAGACCGTAGCGGGGCGTACGCTCCAGCACCTGCACCCAGTTGCCAGCGTCGCCGTCGATGCCCTCGACCCGGGTCTCGCTGCGCTCGGCGGCGCGGCGAGCGGTTTCCAGCACCTCAGGGGACTCGTCGAGCTCCTCCTCCAGGCCGCTGCGCTCGGTGCGATCCTGGGCCTCGGCCAGGCTCTGGGGGATCTCCCGCTCCTCCGGGCCGCGCCAGCCGTGGCGGGTGTCGTAGTCGATCAACCCGCGGGCCAGGGCGCGGCGCGCCATGGGCTGCAGCTCGCTGCTGACCGTGGTGGTGATGTTGTAGCCGCCGGTATAGGCCTCGTCGCCGAAGCGCTCCACCGCATACTGGCGTGCCATCTCGGCCACGTAGGGGGCATCGACTTCCGCCTGGGTGACGTGACGCCGGGCGGTGATCGGGGCCTGTACCGCCTCGTCGTAGGCGGCCTGGTCGATATGCCCCAGCTCGCGCATGCGGAACAGGATCCAGTTGCGGCGGATCAGGGCGCGCTCCGGGTTGGCCAGCGGGTTGAAGCTGGAGGGCGCCTTGGGGAGGCCGGCGATCATCGCCGTCTCGGCCAGGGTCAGCTCGTCGAGGGGACGGTCGTAGTAGATCTCGGCGGCGGCGGCGATGCCGTAGGCGCGGTGGCCGAGGAAGATCTTGTTGACGTAGAGCTCGAGGATCTCCTCCTTGCTCAGCACCTGCTCCATCTGCAGTGCCAGCAGGATCTCGCGGATCTTGCGGGTGAAGGTGCGGTCCAGGGTCAGCAGGTAGTTGCGCGCCACCTGCATGGTGATGGTGGAGCCGCCGGACTGGATCTCGCCGCCGCTGGCGGCCAGCTCCGTGGCGGCACGGGCCAGCCCCATGGGGTCGACGCCGCGATGCTCGAAGAAGCGGTCATCCTCGGCGGCCAGCAGGGCGTCGATGAACGCCTCGGGGATCTCGTCATGGTCCACCGGCATGCGGCGCTCGTCACCGTACTCGCCGATCAGCTTGCCGTCGCGGGTGAAGATGCGCAGTGGCGAGTGCAGCTCGAAGTCCTGCAGCTGGCGGACGTCGGGGAGGCCGGGGGCGAAGTAGAGCGCGGCGCCGACCACGCCCAGCCCGGCCGCGGCGATCAGCGAGACCACGAGCCAGGCCAGGGAGAAGAGCAGGGTTCTGAGAAACGTCATGGGTAAAGGCGGTGTCCGTGCAGGAGGCTGAAGCGAAGAGAAGGTGAGGGTGACGTCCGGTTGCGCCGCCATTATAGGAAGCCGGGGCGGGGGTCACCAGCGTTGACGGTGCAAGCCCAATGTTTACCGTGTGAGACTTGGCAAGATCCTGTAACCTCACGCTTACAGGATGAGAAGAACACCCCGTCCTGCCATCGCCAGGTATGGCAGGCACCATGACAAGGCGTAAAAGCCGCGGGACTCAGCAGGGGCAGGACCGAGATGCGATTGATGGCATCCAGCAAGGGACTGATCGGTGTCGACATTACCTCGGCCACGGTCAAGCTCATGGAGCTCAGGCGCGTTGGCGCCTCCTATCAGGTGGAGAGCTACGCCGTGCGGCCACTGCGCGAGGGGGCGGTGGTCGAGCGGCGCATCCAGGACATGGCCGAGGTGGTCGATGCCCTGAGCCGTGCCGTCCAGCAGGCCAAGCCCCACACCCGCAAGGCGGTGGTGGCGGTGCCGGCCAGCGCGGCGATCACCAAGACCCTGACGCTGCCGGCCTCGCTCAGCGACGACGAGATCGAGGCGCGCATCCAGCTTGATTCAGACAAGCACATCCCCTTTCCGTTCAGCGAGGTCGCCTTCGACTTCCAGCAGCTGGGGCTCAACGCCCGCTACGCCGACCAGCAGGACGTCCTGCTGGTCGCCTGCCGCCAGCAGGACGTCAGCCAGCTCACCGATGCGGTGCTGCAGGCCGGCCTGACGCCGGCGGCGGTGGACGTCGAGACCTTCGCCATGGAGCGCGCCTTCACCGAGGTGCGCCAGCAGCTGCCGCCGCTCTCCGACGACGATGACTGCGTGGCGCTGGTGGATATCGGCGCCACCATGAACACCTTCCATGTGCTGCGCCAGGGGCGCGTGGTCTACAGCCGCGACACCGTCTTCGGAGGCCGCCAGCTGACCGAGGAGATCCGCAGCCGCTACGGCCTGAGCTTCGACGAGGCCGGCCTGGCCAAGAAGCGCGGCGGTCTGCCCGAGGACTACCAGCGCAGCGTCCTCGACCCCTTCCTCGACACCCTGGTCCAGCAGGTCGGGCGCTCGCTGCAGCTCTACTACACCGCCGGGCGCAAGCAGGAGGTGCGCCACATGGTGCTGGCCGGCGGCTCCAGCGTGCTGCCGGGGCTGGCCGAGCGCCTGGCCCAGGAGAGCGGCATGGAGGTCTCCATCGCCAACCCCCTGGCGCGCATGAAGGTCACCAACCGCATCGACGTGCAGACCCTCTCCGGTGACGCGCCGGCGATGCTCACGGCCTGTGGCCTGGCAATGAGGGCGCGCCCATGACCATCGAGATCAACCTGCTGCCGTGGCGCGAGGAGCAGCGCGCCCGTCGTAGCAAGCGCTTCTACGTGACCCTGGGACTCGCCGCCCTGCTGGGGCTCGGCGGCGGCTACGCCATGACCTGGTACTACGAGCAGGAGGCCGAGGCCCAGCGCCAGCGCAACGCCCACATCGAGGCCCAGAGCCGCCAGCTCGACTCGGCGATCCGCGAGATCAGCGAGATCGAGCAGATTCGCGAGGAGATGCTCGAGCAGGTGCGGGTCTTCACCGAGCTGCAGAACGGGCGCACCCAGACGGTCCACGTGATGAATGACCTCACCGAGAGCCTCGAGGAAGGGGTGCACTACACCCAGCTCAATCGCCAGGGCGACAGCCTGCGCCTCTCCGGGCGTGCCGAGAGCAACGCCCAGGTCTCCGACCAGCTGCGCAGCCTGGCGGCGGCGGCCTCCTTCACCGAGCCGGTCCTCTCCGAGGTGGAGGCCGAGGGCGACGGCGAGCGCCGCCGTTTCAGCCTCAGCATGAGCCAGCGCATGCCGCCGGAGTCGAGCGAGGCCGCCGAGGAAGGTGCCGAAGGGGAAGAGTCATGAGTCTCAAGGGAGAGATGCGCCGCCTGCGCGAGCTGGACTGGCGCGAACTGGACATCAAGGAGGCCGGCATCTGGCCCTGGTCGCTGCAGCTGCTGCTGTGCCTGCTGCTGCTGGGGATCACCTTCGCCGGCATGCACTGGTACCTGGCCGGTCCCGCCAAAGAGACCCTCGAGCAGGTGCGCGGCGAGGAGTCGAGGCTGGTCCGCGACTATCGCAGCAAGGCGGCCCAGGCGGCCAACCTCGAGGCGATGCGCGAGCAGATGACCGAGCTCGAGTCGCGCATGGACGCCCTGCGCGATATGCTGCCCAGCGGCGCCGAGGTGCCCGGGTTGATCGACAACATCACCGACACGGCCTTGGATAACCAGCTGGCCATCGATTCCATCCGTCTGCGCGATACCACGGTCCGAAAGCACTACGTCGAGCAGCCCTTCGATATCCAGGTGCGCGGTGACTACCACCGCATCGCCTCCTTCCTGGCCGGCGTGGCAGGGCTGCCGCGCATCGTCACCCTGCATGACATGACGCTGGCCCCGGAAGGGGAGGACGGCGACCTGCGTCTCTCGATGCTGGCGCGCACCTACAGCTATCGTCAGCGCGAGGAGGAGGAGGGGTCATGAGCGGGTGGACGAGGACCTTTTTCGTCGTCGCGGTGCTGGGGAGCCTGGCTGGCTGCGCCGATCCTCAGCTCTCCAGCCTCGACCGCGAGCTGGCCGAGATCCGCGACAGTCCCGGCCCGACGCCCAGCGTGGAGCTGCCGGAGATTCCCGAGTACGAGCCGGTCCCCTATGACCTGGCCGATGAGCGCAGCCCCTTCACGCCGCGCCTGCCCGAGGCGGAGGAGCAGGCCCAGGGCTCCGAGGAGCTGGCGCCCGACCTGACGCGTGAGCGTGAGCCGCTGGAGGCCTTCAAGCTCAGCGAGCTAAAGCTGGTGGGCACCCTGACCGAGGGCGGCGAGCCCTCCGCGCTGGTGCGAGCCCCGGACGGCCAGGTCCACCGCCTGCGGGTCGGCAACTACATGGGCAGCGACTTCGGCCGCATCGTCAGCATCACCTCGTCGACGGTGCAGCTGGTCGAGGTGGTGCCCACCGGCCGCGGGGGCTGGCTCGAGCGCAGCAAACGGCTGGAGCTCGACGGCCAGGAAGGATGAACCATACAGCAAGCGATCGTCGCTCCGCCGGGGCGGCATCAAGCGGGGGGAAGGGAACCATGCGATCACACATCATCAAGTACGCCGCGTCGCTGGTGGCGATGTTGACAGTGTCGGGCTCCGCCCTGGCGGCCTCGACGCTCGAGGGGCTCGATTTCCGCCAGGGCGGCAGCGGCGAGCTCGAGATCGACCTCGACTTCGCCGGCGAGGTGCCCGAGGTGCGCGGCTACCGCATCGACGACCCGGCGCGATTGACCATCGACCTGATGGAGACCGACAACGGCCTCGACCAGCGCCGCTACTCACTGGGCATCGGCGGCGTCGAGCAGGTCACCGCCCTGGAGGCCGGCTCGCGCACCCGCCTGGTGTTCGAGCTCGAGGGGCCGCTGCCCTACAACACGCGCCAGGAGGGCGACCGCCTGCGCCTGGCCATCGGCGGCGGGGCCGACGATAGCGGCGTGGCCGGGGCCGGCGAGTCTGCCGACTCCGCCGAGGCGTCCCGGACCGCCGCCGCCAGCGACGAGTCCGAACCGGCGCCGCGCCAGTCATCCGGCGACGGCCCCAGCGTCGAGGACATCGACTTCCGCCGCGGCGAGGACGGCGCCGGGCGGCTGGTCGTCAGCTTCGACCGCGGCGGGGTCGATGCCCGGGTGCGCGAGAGCGGGCGCAACCGCATCACCGCCGAGCTGATGGACGTCGACCTGCCCACCAACCTGGACCAGATCTACGATGTCAGTGACTTCGGCACCCCGCTGCAGCGGGTGACCCCGCGGGTAGGGCGCAACGGCGTGACCCTGGATATCGAGGGCACGGGCGACTACGCCATGGTCTCCACCCAGAGTGGACGCCAGCTGACCATCGAGGCCCAGCCGGTGACCCAGCAGGAGCGCGACGAGCGGGTGCGCGAGGAGTTCCCCCATACCGGCGAGCGCATCACCCTGAACTTCCAGGACATCGAGGTGCGCTCGGTGCTGGCGATCATCGCCGACTTCACCGGCCTCAACCTGGTGGCCAGCGACAGCGTGCAGGGCCGGGTGACCCTCAACCTCGAGGACGTGCCCTGGGACCAGGCGCTCGACCTGGTGCTCAAGAGCCACGGCCTGGCCAGCCGCCAGGAGGGCAACGTCATCGTGGTGGCGCCCGCCGAAGAACTGGCCCAGCGCGAGCAGCTCGAGCTCGAGACCCGCGAGCAGCTCGAGACCCTGGAACCGCTGGAGACCGAGTATATCCAGGTCAAGTATGCCAAGGCAGCTGATATTGCGACCCTGCTGCGTGGCGAGGATGGCTTCGGCCTGCTCACCGAGCGCGGCCGGGTGGCGGTGGACCCGCGCACCAACACTCTGCTGATCCAGGACACCGCCGACCAGATCGACAGCATACTGGGGACCTTAGATCGATTGGATGTGTCGGTGCGTCAGGTGCAGATCGAGGCGCGCATCGTCATCGCCAGCGACACGGCCACACGCGAGTTGGGAGTTAACTGGAGTGCTTCTAGTACGAGAGGATTTCAAGAGGATGAGGACGGTACCTTCAGTGGTCGTGATGTCAATGACGAAGGCTTGAACCGCGCCATGGGTGGCTTAGAAGTGGATTTCGGTGCGGGCAGCTCTCCCACGGGGGTCACATTTGGCTATCTGGCCGGTGATATCTTGCTTGATCTGGAATTGCGGGCCCTAGAGAGCGATGATAAGAGCTATACCATCTCTCAGCCCCGAGTAATCACGGCAAATCAAAGCACGGCCAATATAAGCCAGGGTACCAACATCCCCTATACCACCGTTGACGAACCAGGGGGGGATCCGGATGTCGACTTCATCGAAGCAGAACTCTCCCTTGAAGTAACGCCTCAGATCACGCCGGATGATCGTATCATTATGAACCTCCTCATCAATAATGATGAGCCAGGTGATGTGGCGGCGAACGGTGAGCGGGAAGTCAATACCAATTCTATTGAGACCCAGGTGCTTGCCGATAACGGCCAAACCGTGGTGCTCGGCGGGATTCTCAAGACTATCGAGGAGAGCACTGACGGCAAGACGCCTTTTCTGGGTGATTTGCCGGTGATTGGAAATCTGTTTAAATATAGCTCAGTGCGTAATGAGAAAGCCGAGCTGCTGATCTTCATCACCCCACGAATCCTGGACGACGGTGTGGCCCTTCGCTGATGCTGGCACT
>JBKHEO010000042.1:0-16743 GCA_046540755.1 Halomonas sp.
AGGCGGCGGCCAACCTGCTCACCAACCCGGCGCTGGACCCCGACGGCAAGATCCCCGGGTTCAAGTATGCGGCGGCGCGAATCGAGCCCTATCGGACCGCCGACGAGGCTCATATCTAGCGCGCCGCGCCGATCCTGCCTGCTCGCCTCGCCTCTGGTCGACGGGCCAGTACGACACTGTCGCTGGCCTGGACCAGAAGCGCAGGCCTGAACCTTGCCCTGTCCCACCGGCATGCCAGCGTTGGCAGCCCGCTCTTCCTTTCTCGTCTACGTTATGGGAGAAGCCTGTACAGGGCAGCTGCCCAACAAACGCTTGAACGAGGAACAACAAGATGCTCAGGAAGACACTGCTTGCCACCGCCGTGGCCGCCGCCATGGTGGCCTCCGCCGCCCATGCCGAGACCCTGCGCTGGACGCGCAGCGCGGATGGCTTGACCCTGGACCCCCACGCCCAGAACGAGGGGCCGACCCACGCCCTCAACCACCAGATCTTCGACG
Source organism: Halomonas sp. (assembly GCA_046540755.1). GTDB lineage: Bacteria > Pseudomonadota > Gammaproteobacteria > Pseudomonadales > Halomonadaceae > Halomonas. The sequence continues at coordinate 498 of JBKHEO010000042.1, forward strand.
TGCTGCTCTACCAGGACATGGACCTCGAGTACCAGCCGGGACTGGCCACCGAGTGGTATGTCGACGAGGATGAGCCCACCATCTGGGTGTTCGAGATCCGCGAGGGGGTGACCTTCCACGAGGGCCAGGCGCTGACCGCCGACGACGTGGTCTTCTCCCTGAACCGCGCGCGCCACGAGAACGCCGACATGCGGGGCCTGCTCACCTCCATCAAGGAGGTGCGCGCCGCGGACGACCATACCGTGCACGTCGAGACCCACGATCCCAACCCGCTGCTGCCCAACAACCTCACCAACCTGTTCATCATGAGCCGCGAGTGGGCCGAGGAGCATGGCGTCGAGGAGCCCCAGGACTACGCCGAGGGCGAGGAGACCCATGCGGTGCGCAACGCCAACGGCACCGGCCCCTTCCGCCTGGTGGAGCGCGAGCCCGACGTGCGCACCGTGCTCGAGCGCAACGACGACTACTGGGGCATCGACCACTACCCCATGGAGATCTCCGAGCTGATCTTCACCCCCATCGAGTCGGCGTCCACCCGGGTGGCGGCGCTGCTCTCCGGCGAGGTGGACCTGCTCCAGGAGACCCCGGTGCAGGACATCGAGCGCATGGGCCAGGCCGACGGCATCAGGAACGAGCAGGGCGCGGAGAACCGCACCATCTTCCTCGGCATGGATATGGGCTCCGAGGAGCTGCGCACCGCCGACACCGATGACAATCCCTTCGCCGATCGCCGCGTGCGCGAGGCCATCGACCTGGCGGTGGACCAGGACACCATCCAGCAGGCGGTGATGCGCGGCAACTCCGAGCCCGCCGGGATGATCGCGCCGCCCTTCGTCAACGGCTACTCCGAAGAGCTCGACGAGGTGGTGCCGGCCGACGCCTCCCGCGCCCAGGAGCTGATGGCGGAGGCCGGCTACGGCGACGGCTTCCGGGTCAGCCTCAACTGCCCCAACGACCGCTACGTCAACGACGAGCAGATCTGCCAGGCGGTGGTCAGCATGCTGGCGCGCATCGGCATCACCGTGGACCTGGAGGCCCAGACCCGCTCGGTGCACTTCGCCGAGCTGGCCCGCGAGGAGTACGACTTCTACATGCTCGGCTGGGGCGTGCCGACCATGGATTCCGAGTATGTCTTCAACTACCTCTATCACACCAAGGATGACGACCGCGGCAGCTGGAACTTCACCGGCTACTCCGACGAGCGGGTCGACGAGCTGACCCGGGAGATGGGCAGCGAGATCGACGAGGAGGCGCGCAACGCCATGATCGAGGAGGCGTGGCAGATCGTGCACGACGACATCGTCTACATCCCGATCCACCACCAGATGCTCACCTGGTCGATGCGCGACGATATCGACTTCAAGGTGCAGAGCGAGAACACCCCGCACTTCAAGTACCTGAAGTTCGACGACTGATTCGTTGCTGACGTCCAGGTCCCCGGCCGCCACAAGCGGCCGGGGGCATCGTCGTAGAGTGGTGATCCCATGCTCGCTTTCCTGATCCAGCGCGTGCTGCAGGCCATCTTCGTGATGTTCGTGGTCGCGCTTATCGCCTTCTCGCTGTTCCACTACGTCGGCGACCCGGTGCTCAACATGCTCGGCCAGGAGGCCAGCGAGGCCGACCGCGCCGCGCTGCGCACCCAGCTCGGGCTCGACCGGCCGGTGGTGGTGCAGTTCTGGCACTTCATCGTCAATGCCGCCCAGTTCGAGTTCGGTATCTCCTACCGCTCGTCGCGCCCGGTGACCGACCTGATCCTCGAACGCCTGCCGGCGACCCTGGAGCTCGCCATCATCTCGGCGATCTTCGCCGTGGTCCTGGGCATCGTGCTGGGCATCTACACCGCCATCCAGCGCGGCAGCTGGCTGTCGCGGTTCATCATGACCGCCTCGCTGATCGGCGTCTCGCTGCCCACCTTCCTGATCGGCATCCTGCTGATCTACCTCTTCGCCGTGGAGCTGGGCTGGCTGCCCGCCTTCGGTCGCGGGGAGGTGGTGGACCTGGGGTGGTGGAACACCGGCCTGCTGACCCGCAGCGGCCTGGCCTCGCTGATCCTGCCCGCGATCACCCTGGGGCTCTTCCAGCTGACCCTGATCATGCGCCTGGTGCGCGCCGAGATGCTCGAGGTGCTGCGCACCGACTACATCAAGTTCGCCCGTGCCCGGGGGCTGTCGCGGCGGGTGGTCAACCTGCGCCACGCGCTCAAGAACACCCTGATCCCGGTGATCACCATCATCGGCTTGCAGCTGGGCACCATCATCGCCTTCGCCATCATCACCGAGACGGTGTTCCAGTGGCCCGGCGTGGGGGCGCTGTTCATCACCGCGGTACGCTTCGTCGACATCCCGGTGATGGCGGCCTACCTGATGATGATCGCCCTGGTGTTCGTGGTCATCAACCTGGTGGTGGACCTGCTCTACTACGCCGTCGACCCGCGCCTGCGCGTCCAGGGAGGTGCCAGATGAGCCAGGAGCCGCAACGTCACGACGCCGGACCCGTGGCACCCAGGCCGCCGGGCCGCCTGAAGACCTTCCTGGCCAGCGACATCGTCTACTCCTGGAAGCGCCAGCCGGTGGTGATCGTCGCCACCCTGGTCACCCTGGCGATGTTCGCCGGCGCGCTCTTCGCCCCCTGGATCGCCCCCCAGAACCCCTTCGACCCGGGCCAGCTGGAGCTGATCGACGCCTTCGCCCCGCCGCTGACCACCTCGGAGTTCTCCGGGCGCTTCTACCTGCTGGGCAGCGACAGCCAGGGGCGCGACGTCTTCTCGGCGATCCTCTACGGCTCGCGCATCTCGCTGCTGGTGGGCTTCGCCGCGGTCTTCTTCGCCCTGGTGCTGGGCACCGCCCTGGGCCTGCTGGCCGGCTTCCGCGGCGGCTGGCGCGATGCCCTGATCATGCGCGTCGCCGACGTCCAGCTCACCTTCCCGTCGATCCTGATGGCGCTGTTGATCTTCGGCGTGATCCGCGGCTTCCTGCCGCGCTCGCTGCACGCCGAGGTGGCGATCATCGTGCTGATCGTCGCCATCGGCCTCTCCGACTGGGTGCAGTACGCCCGGGCGGTGCGCGGCGCCACCATGGTGGAGAAGGGCAAGGAGTACGTGCAGGCCGCCAGGGTGATCGGGCTGCCCGACCGCCGCATCCTCTTCCAGCATATCCTGCCCAACGTGCTGCGCCCGGTGCTGGTGATCGGCACCATCGGCCTGGCGCTGGCGATCATCGCCGAGGCCACCCTGTCCTTCCTGGGGGTCGGCATGCCGGCCACCCAGCCGAGCCTGGGCACCCTGATCCGGGTCGGCCAGGACTACATGTTCTCGGGAGAGTGGTGGATCCTGCTCTTCCCCGGGGTGGCGCTGCTGCTGCTGGCGCTCTCCGTCAACCTGCTGGGAGACTGGTTGCGTGATGTCCTCAACCCCAAGCTCAGGTGAGCACAAGGCCCCGTCGGTGGCTAGCCAAGCGCCAGACCCACGCGACCCCGTGCTTAGCGTGCGCCACCTGCGGGTGGAATTCCCCACCCGCCACGCCACCCTGGTGGCGCTGGACGACGTCGCCTTCGACATCGCCCCGGGCGAGGTGCTCGGCGTGGTGGGGGAGTCCGGTGCCGGCAAGTCGATGACCGGCAACGCCGTGATTCGCCTGCTGGAGCCGCCGGGCCATATCGCCGGCGGCGAGATCCGCCTGATGGGGCGGCGCATCGACGACCTGGCGGAAGACGACTTCGTGCCCCTGCGCGGCCGGCATATCGGCATGATCTTCCAGGACCCGCTGACCAGCCTCAACCCGCTGTTCTCCATCGGCGACCAGCTGGTGGAGACCCTCCGCACCCACCTGCCGATGAACGAGCGGCAGGCGCGCCAGCGGGCCCTGGCGCTGCTCAACGAGGTCGGCATTCCCGCCCCGGAGACGCGCCTGGACAGCTATCCCCACCAGTTCTCCGGCGGCATGCGCCAGCGGGTGGTGATCGCCCTGGCGCTCGCCGCCGAGCCCGAGCTGATCATCGCCGACGAGCCGACCACGGCGCTGGACGTCTCGGTACAGGCGCAGATCCTGGCCCTGCTCAAGCGGGTCTGCGCCGAGCGCGGCGCAGCGGTGATGCTGGTCACCCACGACATGGGGGTGATCGCCGAGACCGCCGACCGCGTGGCGGTGATGTACGCCGGGCGGCTGATCGAGATCGGCCCGGTGGGCGAGGTGATCCGCCACCCGCGCCACCCCTACACCGAGGGGCTGATGGCCTCGATCCCGGCCCTCGCCGAGCGGCGCGAGCGGCTCTACCAGATCGAGGGAGCCATGCCACGCCTGGCGGCGATCCCGGCGGGCTGCGCCTTCCACCCGCGCTGCCCCCATGCCGCCGAGCGCTGCCGCCGCGAGCGCCCCGAGCTGATGCCGGCCGGCGGCAGCCGGGCCGCCTGCTGGCTGCACGATCCGCACGACCCGCTGCCGCGCCGCGAGGCGGCGGATGCACCGGCGAGGCACGGGGAGGTGGCACCATGAGCCAGCATCCCTCCGCCCAGGCCCTGTCGCCCCGCACCGCCGCCGGCGGCGAGGTGCTGCTGGAGGCGACCGACCTCGCGCGCCACTTCGACGTCTCACGCCCCTGGCTCAACCGAGTGCTGGAGCGTGCCGAGCGGCTGACCCTGAAGGCGGTGGACGGGGTGAGCTTCACCATCCGTCGCGGCGAGACCGTTGCCCTGGTGGGGGAGTCGGGCTGCGGCAAGTCCACGGTGGCACGGCTGATCGTCGGCCTCTACGCCCTGACCCGCGGCCGGCTGGTGTTCGACGGCCAGGAGATCAGCGACCTGGCCGGGCGCCGCGGGCGCCAGGCCGAGTCGATCCGCCAGCGCTTCCAGATGATCTTCCAGGACCCCTACGCCAGCCTCAATCCGCTGTGGCGGGTAGGCACCATCATCGGCGAGCCGCTGCGCTTCTTTCGTCCCGAGATGGGCAGCGTCGACCGCCGCCGCCGGGTGGGGGAGCTGCTCGAGCAGGTGGGGATGTCGGCGGCGGACGCCAACCGCTACCCCCACGAGTTCTCCGGCGGGCAGCGCCAGCGCATCTCCATCGCCCGGGCGCTCGCCAACGAGCCGGAGTTCATGGTCTGCGACGAGCCCACCTCGGCGCTGGACGTCTCGGTGCAGGCGCAGATCCTCAACCTGATGAAGGACCTGCAGGCGGAGTACGGGCTCACCTACCTGTTCATCAGCCATGACATGGCGGTGGTCAAGCACATGGCCGATCGCATCGCGGTGATGTACCTGGGGCGCATCGCCGAGATCGCTCCCGCCGAGGCGCTGTTCGCCACGCCGCACCACCCCTACTCGCGGATGCTGCTGGCCGCGGTGCCCTCGCTGGAGGGCGAGGGCCGGGAGCGCACGGTGATCCAGGGCGAGGTGCCCAACCCGGTTCACCCGCCCCCGGGCTGCGCCTTCCACCCGCGCTGCCCCCATGCCAACCCGCGCTGCCGGGCCGAGGTGCCGGCGCTGATCGCGCGCAGCGATGGCAGCGAGGTGGCCTGCCACGCGGTGGAGGAGGGGCGCATCGCGTGAGGGGGGCGCCATGATGACGCTGCTGGAGGCGCTGTCGCCGCTCTCTGCCGGCATCAACCTGCTGCTGGTGGGGATCTCGGTGTTCACCTCCGCCTTCACCGCGGCGGTGGGGGTGGGCGGCGGGCTGCTGATGATCATGGCGCTGGCCCAGGTGATGCCGGCTTCGGCGCTGATCCCGGTGCACGGCATGGTGCAGCTCGGCTCCAACGTCGGGCGCACCGCGCTCACCTGGCGCCACGTCGACCGCGCCCTGCTCGCGGCCTTCCTGCCCGGGGTGGCGCTGGGCGCCCTGGCGGCGGCCTGGCTGCTGGTGCGCCTGCCCGCCGGGGTGCTGGAGCTGTGCATCGCCGCCTTCGTGCTCTACAGCTGCTGGGGGCCGGGGCTGCCCCGGCGTGCCCTGGGGCGCGTCGGGGTGCTGCTGGCCGGGGCGCTGACCACCCTGCTCTCCAGCCTGGTGGGTGCCAGCGGACCTCTGGTGGCGGCCTTCATCCAGCAGGGTGCGACGGGGCGCCTGGGCAAGGTGGCGACCTTCTCGGCCTGCATGACCGCCCAGCACCTCACCAAGGCCTTCGTGTTCGGCATGGCCGGCTTCGTGTTCCGCGACTGGCTCTGGCTGATGCTGGCCATGGTGGCCTCGGGCTTCCTCGGCACCTGGCTGGGCCTGCGCCTGCTCCGGCGCCTCTCGGAGCATCGCTTCGACACCCTGTTCAAGTGGACCCTGACCCTGCTGGCGCTGCGCCTGGCATGGCTGGGCGGCTCGCGCCTGGCGGGTGGCGGAATATGAAAGTGGTGCCTTTTTGACACACGACGCTGTACAGCGGCGCGATGCCGGCCATAATGCCAACAGGAATCACCAAAAAAAGCGTTAGGGATCTTCGAGGGAACATGACTATGGTGACCGCGTTCATGGCCGCCGGCCGTTCACGGGTGATGGCGTTGTGGTGGGTGGTAGGCGTTTCGCTGCTGCTGGTCGGCACGGCGCAGGCCAATCCCAAGTATGCGGCCATCGTGGTCGACGTCGAGAGCGGCGAGGTGCTGCATGCCGCCAACGCCGACGCGACGCGCTATCCGGCGTCGCTCACCAAGATGATGACCCTCTACCTGGTGTTCGAGGCGCTGGAGGGACGCAGCCTGAGCCTCGACCGCCCCCTGCCGGTGTCGGCCAATGCCGCCGCCGAGCCGGCCTCCAAGCTCTACCTCAAGGCCGGGACCAGCATCCCCGTGGAGACCGCCATCCAGGCGCTGATCGTGAAGTCGGCCAACGACGTGGCCACCGTGGTGGCCGAGGCGCTGGGCGGCAGCGAGGAACACTTCGCGCGCATGATGACCGACAAGGCCCGCGAGCTGGGCATGACCCGCACCACCTTCCGCAACGCCAACGGCCTGCCCGACTCCGGCCAGGTCACCACCGCCCGCGACATGGCCACCCTGTCGTTGCGGCTGATGCAGGATTTCCCCGGGTACTACCACTACTTCTCGCGCACCCGCTTCGACTGGAAGGGCAACGCCATCACCGGCCACAACCGCCTGCTCACCCACTACCCCGGGGCCGACGGCATGAAGACCGGCTTCATCCGCGCCTCGGGCTTCAACATGGCGACCTCGGCGGTGCGTGACGGCCGCCGCCTGGTGTCGGTGGTGATGGGCGGCTTCACCGCGGCCTCCCGGGACGCCCACATGGCCGACCTGCTCGATCGCGGCTTCGTGCGCGCCTCGCTGTTCGGCCGCGGCGACTGGGTCGCCCAGGCCGATTTCTCCGGCGAGCGCATGAGCCTGCCCGAGTCGGGGCCCGCCGAGCCCCAGCCTGAAACGGCGGTGCGCCTGGCCGACAGCATGGCGACCGGCGAGCCCGAGCCGCAGCTGGCCGCCCTGGAGGCGCCCGAACCGCTGCCCGAGGCCGATGGCTCGCTGCCGGAGACCGCCCAGGGCTCGGCCAACGACCCCATCCGCGAGCTGATCAGCCAGGCCGACGAGCCGGCCAGCCGCACCACCCAGCGCCTCGAGCCGGTGGGCCGCAGCGGTTCGGGGGGCTGGGGCGTCCAGGTGGGGGCCTTCAGCAGCGCCGATAACGCCCGCAGCCTGGCCGGCCGCGCCGCCGACCGCCTGACCCGCGACCTGGCCAATGCCCGGGTCGATGTCCGCGAGACGCCCGGGCCGCTGTTCCGTGCCCGGCTGGTCAATCTCGACCAGAACCAGGCCTATCGCGCCTGCCGCAGCCTGGCCCGCGAGGGCATCGACTGCATGGTGGTCGACGCCGACCTCTAGGCTTGTCGTTCGTCTGCGAACCTTCTACTCTGGCTTCCCTTGCCACCCCGTCGGCCTCGGCCGGCGGGGTGGTGCGTTGGGCACCCTGCAGCGGGAGGAGGTCGAATGTCGTCGTCGTTCAAGGGGATCGGCCTGATGTGCCTGGGCGTGCTCTGCCTGGCGATCGGTGACGCCATCTCGAAGTGGCTCGGCGAGGTCCACTCGCCGCTGCAGATCATCTTCTTCCGCACCCTGGTGTCGCTGCCGCTGATCGCGGTGCTGGCCCACTTCGGCGGAGGCCTGCGCAAGCTGCGCACCCGGCGGCCGGGGCTGCACCTGCTGCGCGGGCTGATCTACACCGGCACCATGGGCTGCTTCGTGCTGGGCCTGACCCTGCTGCCTCTGGCCGAGGCCACCGCCATCGCCTTCGTGGCGCCGCTGTTCGTCACCCTGCTGTCGCTGCCGCTGCTGGGCGAGCGCATCGAGGCGCCCACGATGGCGGCCTCGCTGGTGGGCTTCGTCGGGGTGCTGATCGTGGTTCGCCCGGGCGGCGAGGCCTTCCACCCCGGCTCGCTGGTGATGGTGGGGGCGGCGCTGTTCTACGCCCTGATGATGCTCACCGCCCGGCGCTGGGGCGGCCACGAGCATCTCTGGGCCATGGTCTTCTACATGACCCTGGTGCCCTTCGTGATCACCGGGCTGCTGCTGCCCTGGGTGTGGCAGGCGCCGCTGCCCTGGCACTGGCTGGGCTTTGTCGGCTCGGGGCTGTTCGGGGTCGGCGCCACCGCCTGCATCACCCTCGCCTTCCGCCATGCCCCGGCGGCCATCGCCGCGCCCTTCGACTACACCGCCATGCTCTGGGCGGTGCTGCTGGGCTGGTGGTTCTGGGGCGAGATGCCGGACCTCTGGGTGTTCGTGGGCAGCGCGCTGATCATCGGCAGCGGCCTGGCCATCGCCTACCGCGAGGGGCGTACCTCGCTCAAGCGACGCCCCACCGCCTGAGCCAGGGCGCGGCCAGGGAGGGCTCCGGCGCGGGCACAGCCCCGGGGGATCAGTCCCGGGAGAAGAAGGCCCGCGCCGCGGCCTCCGGGTCCGGCATGCCGCAGATCGCCGAGATCACCGCCAAGCCGTCGGCACCGGCTTGTCGAGTCGCCTCCACGTGCTCCGCCTTGAGCCCGCCGATCGCCACGCTGGGCAGGGGGCTCGCCGCCGCCAGGGTGGCCAGTCCCGTAAAGCCCAGCGGTTCGGCGTGGTCGTGCTTGCTGGGGGTGGCGAACACCGGCCCCAGCCCCAGGTAGTCGAGGCGCTCGGCGTCGATGCGCGCCATCTGCTCCAGGGTCTGCACCGAGAGGCCGAGGATCGCCCGCTCCCCCAGCTCCCTGCGCGCCTCGGCCACCTCGCCGTCGTCCTGACCGATATGCACGCCGTCGGCGCCGCTCTCGAGGGCCACCGCCAGGCGGTCGTTGATGATCAGCGGCACGCCGCTGCCGGAAAGCGTCGCCTTCAGGCGCCGTGCCTGGTCGATCAGCTCGCCGTCCGGTGCGTGCTTGTCGCGCAGCTGTATCACCGTGGCGCCGCCGCGCACCGCGGCCACCACGGTCTCCACCAGGCCATGGTCGGCGCACAGGACGGGGTCGGTGATCAGGTAGAGGGAGAGGTCAAGGCGCATCGGTCACCTCCAGGGGTGTCAGGGCGGAGAGGGCCTCGCTATCGAGGGCGTAGAGGGCGTCGAGGAAGGCCACGGCGAAGCTGCCAGGCCCGGCGACGACCTCCCCGGCGCGGCGGCCCGCCTCGCCGTAGCAGGCCAGCGCCGCCACCGTGGCGGCGAAGGGCGCCTCGGCGTCCACCAGGAAGGCGGCCACCACCCCGGTGAGCGCGCAGCCCAGGGTGGTGACCCGCGGCATCAGGGCATGGCCTCCCGGGATGCGAGCCAGGCGGCGGCCGTCGGTGACCAGGTCCACCTCGCCGGTTACCGCCACCACGGCGTCGGTGCGTCGTGCCAGGGCGATGGCGGCCTGCTCGGCGGCGTCGATGGGGTCGTTGCTGTCCACCCCGCGACCGCCGGCGCCGCCGGCCTCCAGGGCGAGGATCTCGGAGGCGTTGCCGCGAACCACCGTGGGGCCACGCTCCAGCAGGCGCCTGCCCGTCGCGCGGCGGTAGGCGGTGGCGCCCACCGCCACCGGGTCCAGCACCCAGGGCTTGCCCGCCAGGCGCGCGGCCTCGGCGGCCTCCTCCATGGCCTCGACCCAGGGCGGGGAGAGGGTGCCGATGTTCACCGTCAGAGCATCGGCGAGGGCGGCGAACTCGGCGGCCTCCTCGCGGGCGTGCACCATGGCCGGCGAGGCCCCCAGGGCCAGCAGCACGTTGGCCATGGGATTCATGGCCACCAGGTTGGTGATGTTGTGAATCAGCGGGGCGCGCCGGCGCAGGCACGCCAGATGGGTGGCGGGGTCGATCGGGTCGCGGCTGGCGATGGTCATTGTTCCTCCCGGGCGCGGGAGGTGCAGGCAAGGCGAGGCCCGCACGACTCCCTACGCCGGCATGATCCGGGTCAGGTTCCGAGGGTGCGTCTCAGCCGCGGCGAGTGCCGCGACGCCCCTGTCGTATGCATCCCACTATCCACGCACGCAGACGGGCTGTAAACCTCGACTCAGCCCATCAAGTGGAAGCCACCGAGGGTGATCAGGCTGGCCAGCAGCAGGCTGTCGAGGTGCTCACGGGCCTCCTCCTGCTGCCAGCGTTCGGGGTCCAGCACCGCCAGGGTCGCGATCCCCAGCGCGGCCAGCCCCAGCGGCAGCCCGATGGGCTCCCAGCCGGCGACCAGCACGCCCAGGGCGAGCAGCGCCAGGCCGCCGAGCAGCAGCGTCAGGATGGTTCGGTCCCGAGTAACGTCGGTGGCCTGGGATGTCATCAGTGCATGGGGAGTCATGGGCTCTCGCCTCGTCGGGGGCCTGGGATCGCCCTCATGCTGGCTGACCTTGCTTAAGGTTGGCTTACCGTCCGGTGACCGCGGTGTGACAGGTCGGCGTCAGGGTACCGCGCCGGCCGCGCCCAGAAAGCGCTCCTGCCAGTAGGCGATCTCCACCGGAGAGGTCTCCACTCGGCGGCCGCGGCCCGGAGCGTGGATCATCTGGCCGTCGCCCCGGTAGATGCCCACATGGCTGGCCTTGCCGCCGCCGCTGGTATCGAAGAACAGCAGGTCGCCGGGGCGGGCCCGGTCCACGGAGGGCAACGCGCGGAACTGGTCGTCGGCGGTGCGCGGCACCTCGATGCCGGCGGCGCGATAGGCCAGCTCCACCAGCCCCGAGCAGTCGAGGGCATCGGGCGAGTTGCCGCCGAAGCGGTAGGGGGTACCCAGGGAGCGTTCGGCGGCCGAGAGGATCAGCGCCCGCTCGATGGTCAGGTCCTCTTCGGCGGGCGGGTCCTCCACCGCCAGCTCCTTGCCGGCGCAGCCGGCGATCAGCAGCAGGAGAAGCGCCAGGCCGAGCAGGTGCAGCGAAGAGAGGGTAGCGCTGGGCGGCGTCACGGGCATCGTCGGATCCACAAGGAGCAGTCCTGTCCCTACATTAGACGCCGCGAACGCTCAGCGGAAGGAGATACGGGTGCCGTGGGCCAGCATCTCGTCCGGGGTCAGGGCATGGCCCGGCACGCCGATCATCTCGTCGCCGCACTGGTCGGCCCAGGTCAGCACGCCGTGGGTCAGCCCCAGGCCGCCGAGCAGGTCGCGGATCTCGCCGGTGCCGAGGAAGGTGCGGGTTCGCCCTGCCTCGTCCGAGAGGGTCGAGACCCCCTCGCCGTGGTGCAGGCGCACGGTGTAGATGCCGTCCATGGATTCGATCTCCACCATGGGGGAGAAGCCGTGGGCCACGGCATCGGCCAGCTGCTTCAGGGTGATGTGGTCCTTCAGTTCATAGGCGTGGACGCTCATGGGAAGGCCTCGTTGGCGTGTCAGGGGGATGTACAAGAAGTGTAGAGCCTATCGTGCGCCTTGCCAGCCATTTTGCCCCGCTTTCGGCGTGAGTCATGCCCTTTCTTTTACTTGTGTCGCCTTTTGTATCGCCTCTGTCCAATATTGATGGGGTGGAAACCGGGCACCACCGCCCCCATCTCCACGAGACCCCCATGCACTGCAAGGAGCCGACATGAGCTTTACCGGCGAACAATACCCCGGCGTACAGGCCCCCTCCGCCGAGACCGAGGGCTTCCGCCTCAACCACACCATGCTGCGGGTCAAGGACCCCGAGAAGGCGCTGGCCTTCTACTCGCGAGTGTTCGGCATGTCCGTGGTGCGCCGCCTCGACTTCGAGGAGATGCAGTTCTCGCTCTACTTCCTGGCTCGCCTGGAAAAGGGTGACGCCGTGCCGGAAGACGCGGGCCAGCGTACCGTCTGGACCTTCGGCCAGAAGGGCCTGCTGGAGCTGACCCACAACTGGGGCACCGAGGACCAGGCCGACTTCGCCTACCATGACGGCAACGCCGAACCCCAGGGCTTCGGCCACATCGGCTTCAGCGTGCCGGACCTCGACGCCGCCGAGGCGTGGTTCGACGCCAACGACGTCGAATTCGTCAAGCGCTCCGATCAGGGCAAGATGAAGGACGTGGTGTTCGTGAAGGACACCGACGGCTACTGGATCGAGGTGGTCCAGGCCGACCGCCTCGCCGCCATGGGTGACTGAGGCCCGCCGGCGATAAGGTCATGCCCAATCCATTCATGGCATGACCTGCCAAGGAGTCTCGACAGGCGTGCCATTGCGACCCCAGGCGCTGATCGGCGTCCTGCTGGGCGCACCACTACCCTCGCCTAGTAGCCCGTCATCTCCAGATACCCCTGCCCCAGCGCCTCGCCGCTTCCACGGTCGCTGACCGTCACCTCGCCTTCCCAGTAGGGTACCGAGGTGGCCATCCAGCGCTCGGCGTGGGGCGCCTGGACGATCGCGTCGATGCCTTGGCTGGGCACTTCGAGGCGCCAGCGGGTGGGCAGCTCGTGCCCGGCGACGGTCGCGGTGGCGAGCGGTGTCAGGGTTAGCGCATCGGGAGCGAGCGGCGTGGCCGTGCCGTCGGGGGCGATCCAGGTGCCCGAACGGTAGTCGCCGTCGGCTTCGTCGCCGCCACGCAGCTGGAAGGCCATGAGCTTGTGGCCGCTTTCCAGGTGCAGCGAAAACCAGTCCCAGCCCTGCTGGCGCTCGTCGAGCAGTTGGCTGCTCCACTCGCGGTCGAGCCAGGCCCGGCCGTGCACCGGGCGCGTCTCGCCGTCGAGGGTCACCTCGCCCTCGACGTGCCAGAACGGCTGGCTGTAGTAGATCGAACCCTGGCCGCTGGCGGCCTTCTGGCTGAAGCCGCCTTCGCCGTGCAGCACCAGCGGCCCTTCGGCGGTGAGCTCGAGCCGGTAGCCGAAGCCGCCGCGCTCGTCGTCCTGATGGGCCTCGAGGGTGAGGCGCTCGAAGGCATCTGCCTTGGCGCCTTCGCGTCGAGTGCTCAACTGCCAGTCGTCGAGCCAGGCGCGGAAGGGGCTGGCGCGTACCCCGGCCTGGTCACTCCGGTCGCGGAGGGCGTCGGCAGAATGGCTGCGCGCGAAGCGTTCCGCCACCCGGTGGGTGTCGCCCCGGGAGACGGCGAGGTGCGCCATCCACAGCTGGTCGGCCGCCCAGGGCGTGGGCTCCGGGCGCGCCTCGGGTGGCACCAGCGCCTGACGGAACAGCGTCCACTGGGCGCCCAGCGGTTCGCCCGCGTCGTCCTCCAGGTTGGCGGTGAGATACCACCACTCGATGCGGTAGTCGGGATGCGCGCCATGATCGTCGGGAAAGCGCAGCTCCGTGCCGGGGCGAGCCCGGGCGAAGTCGCCGGCGGCTTCGCCCAGGCCGGCAAAGCCGGTGCCCTGCCCCGGCTCCTCGGCCGCGTCACAACCGCCCAGCCACAGTGCGATCAGCAGGGCGCAGGGAATGGCCCGCGGGCGCCAGCTCATGAACGCGCCTCCTCGGCGAGCAGGGCGCGGGGCGGCGTGCGCCACAGCCGCAGGGCCGGCAGGGCGGCGGCGGCAAGCGCCACACCCACGGCGGTGGCCAGCGTCAGCGCCATCTCGCCGGGAAACAGATACAGCGGCAGCCGCCAACCGAAGGCGGCGACGTTGATCACTGCCACCAGCCCCAGCGCCAGCAGGCTGCCCAGCGGCAGGGCGAGCAGGCCGGTGGCGAGTGCCGCCCCGCCGAGCTGCGCGAGCTGCACCAGCGCCAGCCGGGTGCGCGGCACACCCAGCGCCCACAGCGGGGCCAACTGGCGGCGTCGGCTACGCGCCTGGGCGAGCAGGCTCGCCAGCAGCGCCAGGGCCGCCACGCCGAGCGTGAGGGCGGAGAGCGCGCGGGTGATGGTGAAGGTGCGCTCGAAGAGGGTGACGGAGAGACGCTTCACCTCGCGCTGGTCCACCAGGGCGTCGCGGCCCAGCGAGAAGCGCTCGAACAAGGCATCGCCAAGTGTCGATGCGCTGGCATCCGTGGCGAGCACGATGCCGATGGAGCTCGCCTCGCCGCCGAAGCGGTAGGCGAGCTGCGGGGTGGCCAGCAGCACCTCGCCGCGGGTGTTGCCGTAGTCGGGGTAGATGGCCGCCACGGACAGCGTCTGGCGACGGCCACCGGCGTCGAGGGTAAGGCGGTCGCCCGGGGCCACGCCTTCGGCAATGGCCAGCTGCTCGTTGACGAAGGCCGCCCCCTCGCGGAAGGCCTGCCAGGCCGCCTCGCGCCCGGCCCGGGTCTCGAGCAGCGGCCAGCGAGGCACCAGCGCCGCGCCGGGGGTGATGCCGTAGAGGCTGACCGGACGGTCGAGCGTGCGTGGCGTGCCGTTGCCGCGTGTCTCGCTCAGGGTCGCCTCGGCGTGGCGGGTGGGCAGCGTCTCGCTCACCTCGGGGCGTGCGTCGAGCCACGCCTCGACCGCGGCGAACCGCTCCGGCGGCGGCTGCAGGTAGAGATCGGCGACCAGGCGCTGGTCGAGCCAGTCGAGGAAGGTGAGGCGAAAGCCGCCCACCATGCTGCCGATGCCCAGGTTGGCGGACAGCGCGATGAGTAGCGCCATCATGGCAAGCGTGAGCCTGGGTAGCTGCAGCTGCAGGTCGGCGCACGCCCACTGCGCCAGCGGCCGGTGGCGGAACAGCCGGGCCAGACCGGCGACCAGCAGTCCCAGCAGCGGTGGCAGCCACAGGGCGCTGGCCAGCAGCAGGGCGGCGATCAGCGCGAAGCCGGCGAGGAGGCCTTCGCCGGGCGGCCGACTGCCGAGCCAAGCCCACACTATCAGGCCCGCCACCGCGACCAGCGCCCCGGCCAGCGCCAGGCCGCGCAGCTGGCGGACGAAGCCTGCACGCCACGCCTGGGCCTCGCCGAGGCCCAGCACGCTGAGCCGCGCGGCCCGCCACAACACACCGCTGCCGGCGAGGAACAGCCCGCCCAGGGTCACCCCCAGCCCGCCCAGCCAGTAGTGCCAGGGCAGCCGTAGCTCGGCGGCGACCTCGGCCCCGTAGAGGTTCTCCAGGGTGGCGGCCACGTCGGGCAGCAGCAACCGGGCCAGCCACACGCCGCTGACGATGCCGGCCAGGGCGCCGAGGATGCCGAGCAGCACCAATTCCAGCGTCAGCAGCCCCACCAGCTGGCGGGCGGAGACACCGAGCGCACGCAGCGTGCGCAGCAGCCCCAGGCGCTGCTCCAGCGCCAGTCCCAGCGCTGCCTGGACGATGAACAGCCCCACCACCAGCGCCAGCAGCGCCATGGCGGTGAGGTTCAAGTGGAAGCTCTCGGTGAGCTGGCCCGGCTCGAGCCGAGTGTCGGCGCGGGTCAGCAGGAAACCGCTCGGTGCCTCTGCCAGGGCCCCTGGCGCGGTGACCAGGCGGGTCAGCGTCTCGCCGCGCTCGAGCAGCCGCGCCGCGGCGGCGATGTCCGTGACCAGGGTGTCCGGCGGCAGTCTCGACACCACGTTCAGAGGCGGCAGCCGCCGGCCGCCGGCCAGTCGCGGCTCGGCGCCAGGGGCTTCGCTGGCGCTCAGCTCCAGTGCAGCGAGGCTGTCCGGGGCGAGGCGTGTCTGCCAGGGCGGGGCGAGAAAGCTGCCCAGTTCGCCTTGGCTGCCGGCCGTGGCGAAGGCGCTGTCGCCGGGCAGGGTGAGCGGGTCGATGCCGATCAGCGTCAGGTGTTCCCCGCTGGGCGTTTCCACCTCGCCCTCGAGCAGCGGCGAGACGGGCAGCCCGGCGTCGCGCAGGGCGAGGAAGTCGTCGCGGGTCAGGGGCTCGCCGTCGCGGCGCTCCAGGCGGTCCAGGCCGGTGGCGAACAGCGCCTCGGCGCGGGCGTAGCTGTCGCGGGCCGAGGCGTTGATCGCCTGCACGCCGCTCCACAGGGCGCTGGCCACCCACAGGCCGAGCAGCAGCAGGACGAGCTGGCCGGGGTGGCGCCGGTAGTGGGAGAGCAGGGTGGCCAGGGCGGTGAGCAT
>JBKHEO010000043.1:0-16430 GCA_046540755.1 Halomonas sp.
CGCCCAGCGCCTCTACCGGCTGACCGGGGAGGCGCGCTACCTGGCCGAGAACCATTACCTACATGGCGCGCCTGGCGCGGCGCCTTCGGGGCGAGGTCGCGGCGCTGGCGGTCGACGCCCTGGACTCCGCCCGTGGCATGATCCCCTCTTCGGAGGGAAGCACCGACCTGCTGAAGGGGGGGCATCGCAACGTGCTGGCGATCATGGTGCTGGGATGGCGCGGCCATCTATATCCGGGGCCTTGCCATGAAGGCGGGTCACGCTTTATCGGCACTCACGGTCGCTACTGAAAGCAGGTCGGACATCTGTTCCGCCAGCTCACTCTTGATGCTCAGGTAGAAGGGGATCAGGTTCTCGTGGATCTCCTTCTCGGCCCGGGAGTGGTCAATATAGTGGGCGCTTCTCTTGCCGTGCATTTCGATAGGCTCGCCCACCTTCTGGAAGTTGAATCCCGACATCGACAGCAGCCTGGGTAGCCTGGGCTCCATCATGGCAAAGACGTGTCTCCTGCCGGAGAGTCCCACGAGAGAGTAGGTTGCCAGGAATAGAGAGATGATGATCCAGGGGAAGGTTTTCCTGTCCGCATCGGAGAAAATGTTCTGGCCGTTCACGTGGTCGAGTGTCTCGTTGTTGATCGCCTTGTGCCTGAAGGGACGCGCGATGGCAAAGCGTGATATCTCACAGATCTCATGTCTGGGGAGTAGGGAAGGCTGAAGCCTCGGGTGGTTAAGGCTACTGCCGCCATATTCTTGAAGGGGAAGCAGGTGTTCGCCGTTACATGCTTCGGGATCAGGAAGAACGAGGCGCAGGCAGCCAGCCGATAGCCCGGAGGACCTGTGTTCAAGATAGCAGTGGATAGAATGCTTATCGTGAACATCTAGCTCAAGGCTTTCCTGGCAGAAAGATTCAGGCTGGTAGCCAATTTCCTGGCAGTACACGTCATACCTTAGCCGATAGACGCGCTCTCTCTCTTCGCGTGTCGTGGCCAGAATGATCCGGTATTTTGCGAGGAAAGCATCGTGAGCTTTCAGCATTGGCATGACCCTGCTTTCTTCGAAGAGTGGGTTCTTCATGTTTGTCCTTTGCCCCTTTCCATCTGATCGCACCGCTACTGATTCAGGTCATGCGCTGTTAGTGTTTCTCCTATTGGTTGTGGCTTTCCCAGATGGAAGCCTTGGCCGTAGGTGATGCCATATTGCCTGAGGATCGGCATAAGTTCCTTTCGCTCCACGAACTCGGCAATGGCTTGCTTGCCGAAGCCGCTGGCGATATCGGAGATGGCCTTGACGATAACACGGCTGTCGGCACTCACCGGCAGGTTGCGGATGAAGCTGCCGTCGATCTTGATGTAGTCCACCGGCAGCTGGCCCAGATAGTGGAAGCTGCTGAAGCCAACGCCGAAGTCGTCGAGGGCGGTACGGCACCCCAGCTCGCGCAGCGACTGCAGTACCCCCCGGGCGGTGGAGAAATCCGTCACCGCGGCGGTCTCGGTGACCTCGAGGATCAGCTGTCGAGGCGCCGCGCCGCTGGCGCAGAGCTCGCTGGCCAGGTACTGCGTCAGGCCATCGTCATGTAGCGACTGTCCCGACAGGTTGATGGCCAGGCTGATATCGCGGGTCTTGACGCGTGCCAGAGCCTGCAAGGCATGGTGAATCACCCAGCGATCGATATTCAGGATCTGGCCGCTGCGCTCCGCGACCGGAATGAAGGCGTTTGGAGAGATCAGGCTACCGGTTTCGTCCTGCATCCTCAGCAGGACCTCGTAGTGGCGGATGCTGTGGTCTTCCAGGCGTACGATCGGCTGCACCATTAGCTCGAAGCCATCCTCCTCCAGAGCGTGGTGGATACGCTCCTCCCAGTAGACGCGCTCCTGCAGCTCGCCGCGGGCGGCGGCAAGGGTCGAGAGCAGGTGCCAGCGCTGGCTGCTGGAAGCCTTGGCCTTGTACATGGCCATGTCGGCGCTGGCCATCAGGTCGATGGCGTTGTCGCCGTGGACCGGGAAGAGGGCAACCCCGATGCTGGCACCGGCGCGGTGGCGGCGCTCACCGACGTCGAGCATGACTGTCGCCAGGATCTGGTTGACCTGTTGGGCGATGCGGGTCGCCAGGGTTTCGCCGGCACCGGGTACCATCAGCGCGAACTCGTCGCCGCCGAGCCTGGCCAGGGTGCCGCGGTGGCCCAGCTCCTCGCCCAGCACCGCGGCCACCTTGCGCAGCAACTGGTCGCCGGCCTGGTGGCCGCTTAGCTCGTTGACATCCTTGAACTGGTCCAGGTCCAGCAGCAACAGAGCACCCGAATCCCCCTTGGCGATGGCGCCGTCGAGGGCCTCCTTGAGGAAGCGGCGGTTGTAGAGCCCGGTCAAAGGATCGCGCTCGGCGAGCCAGGTCAGGCGGGCCTCCGCCGCCTTGCGCTCGGTGATGTCGAGGCCGACGGAGATGCGGCCGTCGGGCTCGTCGGGGCCCGCGGGTAGTGGTGCATGGTACCAGGCGATGGTGCGCCGGCTGCCATCGGCGGTGCTCAGCAGGCGCTCCTCCTGGCCCCTGTCATCGGTGCCGGCCAGCGCCAGCCGCTCTCTGCCGAAGACGTCGTCGAAGAGGCGCCTGAGCAGCAGCGCCTCGCTCAACCCCATCACCGACAGGGCATAGTCGTTGACCAGGGTGATCCGGCCTTCGGCATCCTGAGTGACGATGAAGACGCGGGCCGTATCGAGCAGGCTACCGATGAAGTCGCGCTCGTGGGCCAACTCCTCCACCCGGGCGGCCAGCTGTTCGCCACGGGAGTTGACCTCCCTCTCCAGGGTCTCCAGCTGGTCGGCCAGGCGCAGGGTCGAACCCTCGAGGATGTCGATCTCGTCCGCCAGCCGCCTGGTGGGGCGAGGCACGGCGCTGCGGACCCGCTCGAAATCTCCCTGGGCGAGGCTCGGCAGCATGCCGGAGATGCGACGCAGGCGCGCCATCGGGCTGAGCAGGATGGCCAGCAGCAGCAGCTCGGCGGCCAGCCAGCCGCCCAGGCCGATCATGGCCAGGGTGCGGGTATCCTGGCGTATGGCCTGGATCTGGTCGGTGATATCGTTGGTGAACACAACATAGCCGGTGCTGCGCCGGTCGCCATCGTCGTCCATGCGCACTGCGCTCAGCTCCATGTCGCGGCCGTCGTGCTTGAAACGGCGGGGACGCTCGGTGATCTTGTTGAGGGAGGTCTCGCTCGACGCCTTCTGAAGCACCGGCAGGCTGCGCTCCTGCCCCGTCAGGGCGACCAGCTGTCCCTGCCATTGCGGCAGGTGGCGTTCCTCGGGTATCTCGGCGTCCTGCAGGTCGCCAGTGACCAGCAGGGCGACGTCTCCCTCCGCGATATGGTGGGCCTGACGCATGACGTCGGCCAGGGAGCGCGAGAGGATCACCACACCGGCGCTGCTGCCTTCCATGAGCACCGGCACGGCGGCGTACTGGCGGCAGTCGCTGGAGCAGCGCAGTGCGGTTAGAGGCGTTTCGGTCTCGATCACGCGGCGCACCCACTGCTGGACGGGGCGGTCGTTCTCCGCCTGGGGCGTGCCCCACTCGGCGGCCTGGTTGCCACTGGCGTCGAACAGCAGGATCTCGTCGACTCCCGACTCCAGCTGCAGGGTTGGCCACTGAGGCCCCAGGCTCTCGAGCAGTGCCTCACCCGTCCGTCGGCTCAAGACCGAACCCAGCCCCTGGGTGGCGGCCACCAGCGAAGCGAGCTGGCGCACGCTCTCCGCGGAGCGTTCCATGGCCAGTCGTATCTCGCTGGCCTGACGACGTGCGCTCTCGTCGCGGTTCTCCTCGAACTGCCGGGACAGGTTGGCATGACCCATCCAGGAGAAGGCGAGCACCAGGCCCAGCACCAGCAGGCTGCTCAGCGCGATCACGCGCCAGGTCAGGCTGAGGCGGTGGCGGGGGGTGAAGCGGCTGGTGGGGCTCATGGCGTCGTTATCTCCCTCTCGATTCCGGGTCGTCAGAAGCGCAGGGAGAGTTGGAACAGCAGCATGTTCCAGTGACGGTCGGTGTCAGAGGGATCGGGATTGTCCTGAATCGGCAGCCACCCGGTGCCATCCACGTGGTGATACTCGGCCGCCAGCATCAGTCGAGGATTGACGTTCCACTGCAGGCCCAGGGTGATGTCATCGGCGTACTGGCTGTGGGCAGGGCCGGCGCCGCTTGCCTCGTAGGCCTCGCCGTCGGGGTCGTCGCGGTTGCTGGTCAGGCTGTCGTAGCGCACCAGCCACTGCCAGTCGTCCTTGAAGCGCCGAGCATACTGGAGGTACCAGCTTTCGCCGGTGACATCGAAATTCAGGAAAGGGTTGTCGAACCCTTCCAGCTTCGATTTGCGGATGGCGTACTCTCCTGTCAGGCTCCAGTGCTCGGCATTGTATTGAAGCGATGCCACCCAGGGTACGAAGTCGAAGTTACCATCGTTGAGTGTGGTGTCGTGGGATTCGAACTTTGCCTGCGCACTCGCAGCACTCAGGGCCGCCACAATACGGCCTCCATCATGTTCATACTTTATCTGCCCGATGGCCGAGTCTTGTGGCTCGAGTTCGCCAGGAGCATTCTCCAGCCGCATGGTTCTGCGGAGATCGTCACCCGCCTGAGCCTTGCCTATACCGACTTGGGTTGTGAAGGTACCGCTAGGCATCATCTCTTCGAAGTAAAGGCTTACCCCGTCTCCTGACAGGCCGAGTGATCGGGTCCGGTCGAAGTATATCGACTGTGGCAGCAGGATGCTGGGGCGTGTGAAGGCCACGTCACGTGTCTGGTTATAGAAGCCAAACGGGTTCTTGAATCGTCCCAACTGGATGCCTAGTGTGCGCTGCTGGTTGGATATCATCTGGTAGTCGACAAGGCCATAGTCGAGGCTTGGGGCGGCGTCATCTCCATCGCCTCCGGCCCTTCGGCTGAGTATCTGTGCTGCCACCAGGACATTTTCATGTGGACGTATTGAAGCGTTGGCACCGATCTCGGTGTACTTGAGGCTGCCGCCACCGTCGCTGCTGGGGCCGAACACATTGTTGTCGTCGGTGATCACCAGCGCCTGGCTCAGGAAGCCATGCATCTGCAGCGTATCCAGCACCTTCTCCTCGGCCGTCGCTGCGCCTGCCGGTACCGCCAGCGCGGTAGCCAGAACAAGGGCGATACGCCCATCAATCCATCGAAATGACTTGGATACGCTCATCCAGGTACTCCCTCTCCAGGTAGCCCACCGCGCCGGGGGTGGAGGCAATTCGCTCGCGCATCTCGTCCTGGTCCCTCACCCGGTCCGGCGCCTGTCCGGTGCCGGAGAAGACCGTGCGGTCCCACGCCAGCTGAAGTTGATGGGGGTAGACGGCCAGGTGTTCCTTGACGAAGCGTTCGTGTATCGGGTGACTGTTGGGTAACACGAAGACGCGTGCCGCCTGCCCGTTGGGCCAGGTACGCTGGCGCATGGCGAAGATGGCACGGGTGGTGTCGCGCGTCAGGCGTTGGGTGGCGACGTCGGCATGTCCCACCAGCAGGATCTCCTGCTCGTCGGCCGCGGCGGCGCCCCCTGCCAGGGTCAGCAGGCAAAGCAGCAGGGTGGCCTTCAGCCACGCCATGAAAAGCTTCCCGGTGGCGTCACGCGACGGGAGGGCGGCGAGGCGGGGGGTCGGCGAGTCGTCATGGCGTATCGGCTTTCCCTTTGGCAGGCTCTGGTTGCCCGACAGTCACATCCCTGGCTCACGGGGTCAGGCCTCGCACTGACCGTGACCGAGCCGACACGGGGAGCTGTGCCGTGAGGGCCATCCTGCCTTTACGCTACATCAAGGGATGGGAATGTAAAGGCCGGGTTTCAACGTAGGGGCCCGGCGGCGCTGCCGCCGGGCGAGTCCGGGTCAACCGAAGACCTGGAAGCTGCCGGCGTTGAGCCACATGTGGGTAGCGATGCTGGCCACATAGCCCAGGGCGATCACCGGGGCCCAGCGCAGGTGGCCCAGGAAGGTGTAATTGCCCCGCGCCTGGCCCATCAGCGCCACCCCGGCGGCGGAGCCGATGGAGAGCAGGCTGCCGCCGACGCCGGCGGTGAGGGTGATCAGCAGCCAGTGGCCGTGGGACATCTCCGGCTCCATGGTCAGCACCGCGAACATCACCGGGATGTTATCGATCACCGCCGAGATCACGCCCAGGGCGATGTTGGCCCAGGTAGCGTCCCAGCCGGTGTAGAGCGCCTCGGAGAGCATCGCCAGATAGCCCATGTAACCCAGGCCGCCCACGCACATCACCACCCCGTAGAAGAACAGCAGGGTGTCCCACTCGGCGCGGGCCACGCGGTTGAAGACGTCGAAGGGCACCACGCTGCCCAGCTGGGCCAGCTTCTTGTCGTCGCCGCGACGGGCGTAGCGGGTGCGCTTCTTCTCCAGCGAGCGGGGCAGGGTGCGGCGCAGGAAGTAGCCGAAGAACTGCAGGTAGCCAAGGCCCGTCATCATGCCCAGCACCGGCGGCAGGTGCAGGAAGACGTGGCAGGCCACGGCGGTGGCCACGGTGAGCAGGAAGAGGAAGATGATGCGCCGTGCGCCGCGCTTGAGCCACACCTCCTCTTCCATGCTGTCCGGCTTGCGGTTCTTTATGAAGAAGGTCATCGCCACCGCCGGGATCAGGTAGTTGACCAGCGACGGCCCCAGCAGCACGAAGAACTCCTGAAACTGGATCATGCCGGCCTGCCACACCATCAGGGTGGTGATGTCGCCGAAGGGGCTGAAGGCGCCGCCGGCGTTGGCTGCCACCACGATGTTGACGCAGGCGAGGTTGATGAAGCGCTTGTCACCCTCGGCGACCTTGGTCACCACCGCGCACATCAGCAGCGCGGTGGTCAGGTTGTCGGCGATGGGGGAGATCACGAAGGCCAAGGAACCGGTGATCCAGAACAGCTGGCGGTAGGTGAAGCCCTTGCGCACCATCCAGCTGCGCAGCACGTCGAACACCCGGCGCTCGTCCAGGGCGTTGATATAGGTCATCGCCACCAGCAGGAAGAGCATCAGCTCGGTGAACTCGAGCAGGGTCTCGCGGAAGGCGTGCTCGGCCTCGTCGGGCATGCCGGCCTGGACGTAGACCCAGCCGATCAGCGCCCAGATGATGCCGGCGGCGACCAGTACCGGCTTGGACTTGCGCATGTGCAGCTTCTCCTCGCCCATGACGAGCGCATAGGCGAGGACGAAGATACTCACGGCGACAAGCCCGACCAGGGAGTCGGTGAGATCCAGCTCGCCGGTCACGGCGAAGGCCGCGGGGCTGAACAGCAGGGCGGCGAGCATGAGCAGACCGGACCACCAGGCGATGCGCCGGGGCCGAGGGGTGGGGCAGCAGGGTGTCAGCATGGCTGAAGGGTCCTGAGGAAAGTGGTGTGGGAAGGGTTAAAAAGTCCCCGCAATGGTAGCACGGTGTGATGCGATGCAATATGCGCCCAAATGGGTATATGGCTCTCTCCGCAAGCCCTTTCCGCATGCCGGTCAGGGGGAGGCCGCGCGCTGCGCCTCGGCCTGCCGGCGCCAGGCGTCCGGTGCGCTCTCCACCATCGTCTCTGTGTCGTCCCGCCGGGCGTCGGATGCCTGCTCGAACCAGCGTCGCGGCTGCCACAGCTTCAGGTCGGTATCGCCATCCTCGAGTGCGATGCCCACGCCCAGGGCCCCGAGCCGCGCATAGAAGTCTCCCGTCAGGTCGTCGTCGCGCATCCGCAGGTCGGCCAGCAGGGTGAGGTTGCCCCCCTCCAGGCGGATGTCGCGCATGTTGAGTGCCCGGTCGTCCAGGGTCAGCCGGGCGGATCCCCCCACGTCGCGCACCGTCAGCAGCCGGCCAAGCCAGGTCTGTTCCCGGGCACGGCTCAGGAACAGGCTGGCGAGCAGGCCGCTGTCACGCAGGCTCAGCCCCAGCCTGGCCTCGAGCGACAGCGGCCGGGCCCAGATCAGTCGCCCCTCCTCGAGCACGATGCGTCCCCACCAGGCCGCGTCGCGATCGCCGTCGGCCGCCTCCCGGGTGATGTTGTCCAGGCGCAGCATCGAGCCGCTGGCATCGAAGCGTCGCCCGGCCAGGTCCCCGTCGCGCAGCCGGGCCTCCAGGCGCAGGTCGCCGGTCAGGCGCTGGTCGGCCAGGCGCATGCCCGCCTCGAAGGCCTGCAGGGTCACGTCGCCGCGGATGCCCAGCCCCTCGAGGACCAGGTCCGCCTCGAGCCCGGCGCGGCCGGAGAGCAGCTCTAGGCCGGCATCGGCCGGTAGCAGCCGGTTGTAGCGCGAGAGGTCGTCCACATTGGCCACCGGCAGCCGGATGCGGGTGCTGACATCGTGGAGGCTGGCCGCCGGGCGCTCGAGGTGCAGGCGCGGCAGCCGGGTCTCGAGGCGGAAGTGTCGCCCGCTGACATGGGGGTTCTCCTCGTCGAGCAGGCGCAGGTCGAAGCGGGGCAGCGTCAGGGCCAGTCGGGCGCTGGGAATGTCGTCATCGTCGTCCCCGAGCCGGTTCTCCGCGGCCGGCTCGACCTCGAAGTGCAGCTCGCCACGCCCGCTGGCCTCGTAGTCGAGGAAGCCCACCGCCAGGTCATCTGCCACCACCCGCAAGCGACTGCCCGCCTGCAGCTGTCCCTGCTCGAGCGTCAGCGCCGCATCGAAGCGTCCGCCGCCGGCCAGCGTCAGGCCATGGGCCGCGGGCAGGAAGCTGCCCAGCACGCCCAGGTTGGTGATCATGCCCTCGAGGGCCAGCTCGCCCGAGGCGGGGGCGGCACGCGAGCGGCCCGGGACCGGCAGCGGCCCCAGCCGCGCCTCGCGCGCCACCATCAACCACTCCAGGCGTTCGCCCGCCGCCCGGCCGGCTTCCCCGGCACGCAGCTCCAGGCGGCTGCCGGTAAGGTCCAGATGTTCGCCTCCCAGGCTGGCGTCGTCCACCCGGAGGGCCAGCGAGAGCTCGCCCTCGAACGCCTCGGTGAAGAGCTCGCCGGCGATTTGCCGCCCGCTGAGGTCGACCCGACCCCGGGCCCGGCCGGACTCCACCGTCAGCCGGCCTTCGGTCGCGGCGCTGCCGGAGGCGAGCCGGAAGGGGGTGCCCTCGGGCACATAGGCCTGCAGCACGGTCACATCGGGCATCTCGGCGCCGCGCCACTCGAGCTCCACGGTCGGCTGGGCCAAGGCCGGGGCGAAGCCTTCCAGGTCGCCCTGGGCCACCAGCGACAGCTCGCCGCCCTGCATCATGCGCCGCCCGTCGCGCGGACGGTCGACCCGGGTCTCCTCCAGCCGCGCCTCCAGGCGGCCTCGGGGGTTGCCCAGCCCCGGCTGCCAGCTGGCCACCACGCTGCCGCGGCCGCGGGCCTCCAGGCCGAGCGCGGCGATGCCCAGGGCGTCCGTGGTCACCGCCAGCTGGCTGCCGGCGGCCACGCGGCCCCGCTGCAGGTTGAGGCTGGCCGCCAGCTCGCCGTCCCCCTCCAGCAGCAGTTCGCTGTCGCCCAGTACCCGGTCGAGGAAGGCGTCCAGCACGTCCAGCCGCCCGACTCGCCCGCGCAGCGCGATGCGCCCGTCCAGGGGCGGGGGACCCGCGCGGTTGACCAGCACCGACAGCGGCCGGGGCGAGCGCAGCCGTGCCTCCTCGAGGGTCACCTCGGTGGTCAGGTCGGCGTCGTCCGCGTCGCCGCCGGCGGCGAAGCGCAGGCGGGTGCCGCTGAGGTCGAGGCGCCGCGCCTCGGGGTCCAGCTCGGCGAGGTTGAGGTCGAGGCCGAGGTTCCCCGAGAGCGGCTGTCCCAGCAGCTGCAGCGCCACCTCCTCGCCGGCCAGGTGGAACTCCCCGTCGAGGAGGCCGTCGCGGTAGTCGAGGCGTCCGTCCAGGGAGGCGGCACCGCTGGTCAGCGACAGCGGCCCCCCCGCGGGCAGGTAGGGGGCCAGCGACCCGACGTCGGGCAGGCGCGCCTCTCGCCACTCCAGGCTGGCGTGCCTCAGGCGCCGCGGGGCCTCGGCCAGGTCGGTCCCGGGCAGGGTGGCGGCCAGCCGGAAGCGCTCGCTGGTCATGAAGTCGGACGCCAGCCCCGCGCGCTGCATGACCACGTCGCCCAGCGTCACCTCCAGGTGCGCCTCGGGGCCGTCGTCGCCTTCCACCACGCGGCTGGCGATCCGCCCGCTGCCATTCAGCCGGTGGCGATCCGGCGCCTCGCCGATCATCGAGCGGGTGCGCGACTCGTCGTCCGGGGCGTCCTCCTCGCGTGGCGTCAGCAGCACGGCCTCGTCGATCTCCAGCCGCAGGGCGGGAGAGTCCAGCGCCAGTTCGCTGCCGGGGGCCAGGACGCCGCGGTCGAGGGTCAGCTCGCCGGAAAGCTCGCCGTTGCCGGCCAGGTCCAGCCAGGCCAGTTGCCTCATGTAGGGGGCGAACACATCCCAGGCGTCGGCGGTGGCGGCCAGCGACACTCGCCCCGAGAGGTGGCGGGCGGCCTCCGGGGCGAGCGGCTCCCGGATATCCAGGGCCGCGAGGCGCAGGTCGGTCTCGAGGCGGATCTCGTCGGCGAGCACCTCGCGCCCCCGGTGGACGCCGGCCTCGGTGATCTCGAGTGCCAGGCTCTCGGTGTCGAGCCGGCCTGCCTCGAGGCGCGCGCCGGTCACCTCCAGGCGACCCTCCCCCTCGAGGCGGTAGTCGCCCAGGCGCAGGGTGCGCAGCCCCTCGGCGGTGCCCCGCGCCAGGCCGAAGTGGCCCGCCACCAGGTCGGAGAGCGAGAGCGACAGGCTGGTGCGGTCGATGTCCACCTCCAGGGGGCTTGCCGGGTCGTCGCCCACGATGCGCAGCGAAGAGACCACCAGCCGGCCGGGCCAGGGGCTGTGTCCCGCCTCCCAGGCGATCGTCATGCCGCTGCGATCGGAGAGCCACCCCTGGACCCAGCCCGCGTTGAGCAGCCAGTGCACGCCGGCGTAGTAGCCGACGATCGGCAGCAGCAGGACCAGTAGCCACCGCCGGCGTCGGGGGCGCCGCGCGCTGTCGGGGGTCGCTCGGGGCATCATGAGCCGTTCCTGATGGGCGTCTTCCCATGGTAGCGCGTGGCATGGCTACGTTGGCGAGGGTTTTATGGCATCATCTGCGCCTCCGGCAGCCGCCGGCCGCTTTCGGATCGCCAACGACGCAGGCAAGTCACGCATGTTTCTCGATGAATTCCATACGCTGGCAGGGGACCGTCTCACCATCTCGGCGGAGCAGGCCAGCCGTTTCGCCAAGGGAGTCGCCGGCGATTACAACCCCATCCACAACCCGGATGCGCGGCGCTTCTGCGTGCCGGGCGACCTGCTGTTCGCCCTGGTGCTGGCGCGCTTCGGGCTCTCCCAGCGCATGGAGTTCCGCTTCCTCAGCATGGTCGGCGACGGCACCGCGCTGCGCTTCCGGGAGCATGACGACGGGGTGATTCGGGTCTGGGACGATGCCGACAAGTGCTACCTGGAGGTCACACGCAGCGGCGAGACGACCCGCGACGAGGCGGTGGTGGAGGCCTTCACCCGCTGCTACGTCGCCTTCTCGGGCAAGAACTTCCCCCACTACCTCAAGCCGCTGATGGAGGAGAAGGGGGTGATGTTCAACCCCAAGCGGCCGCTGGTGATCTACGACAGCATGGGCTTCTCGCTGGAGCGCCTCGACGGTCTCTGGCCCGCCCTGGAGCTGCTCGACGCCTCGCTTGCGGTCAACGGCAAGCGCGGCGACACCCTGCTCGAGTTCCGCATCGACTCCGCCGGCGAACGGGTGGGCACCGGCTCCAAGAAACTGGTGGTCAGCGGGCTCTGTGACTACGACGCCGAGGCCATGGAGGCGATCGTCGACGAATTCTACCGTCTCAAGGCTGCCTACCAGGCGCGCGGCTGAGCCGGGCTCACACCACGCGCAGACGCTTGCCGAGCATCAGGCCGCTCCAGTGGCGGCGGTTGACGAGGCGGTTGAGCAGGATCGAACCGGCCATGCCGACCACCGTCAGCAGCGGCACGTAGAGCCACAGCGGCACGGTCATCTGCCAGGTGAAGAAGTCCACCACCGAGAAGAACAGCGGGTGTGCCAGGTAGATGCCGAAGGAGTACTCGTTGACCTTCTTGACCAGCCGGGTGGCCGGCCGGCCGGCCAGCCAGCCCATGCCCCACAGCGCCGAGAAGATGAACAGCGGCACCACCCAGGTCTCCTTTGAGGAGTACTCCAGCTCGCCGTGCAGGGTGAAGGCCACGATGCCCGCCACCGTGGCCAGCAGCCAGGCCGGGTGGGAGAAGACCCGGAACCAGCGCCTCTCGCGCAGCGCCGGGTAGGCACCCACCAGCAGGATGGCGAGAAAGAAGAGGTAGATCCAGCCGAGCGGCGCGATCCAGTGCAGGTAGCCCGGCGGCTCGATGCCCTGCCAGCGGAAGAAGCCCCACCAGCCCATGCTGATCAGCGCACCGACCACCACCCAGCGCCCGGCGGGCAGCCAGCGCCACAGGGCGTAGCGGTTGTAGAGCCAGAACAGCACGTAGAACTGCATGGCGATGACCAGGAAGTAGCCGTGCCAGCCGGCGAACACCAGGTACTCGGTCATGTGGTAGCTGAAGTTCAGGTCGCCGCCGCTGGCCCTGACCCTCAGGTATTCGGCCAGCGAGTAGATCAGCCCGTAGACCAGGTAGGGCACCATGATGTACTTGAAGCGGTTGGCCAGGAAGTGGTGGGGCACCTGGCTGCCGTAGCGGGCCGAGAACAGGAAGATCGAGATGAAGATGAAGATCGGCGTGCCCAGCACCAGCGGAATGCGTGCCAGGTCCAGGGTCAGGTGGGAGAGGTAGTTGTCCTCGATGCGTCCGATCAGATGGAACAGGAAGACCGCCAGGCAGCCGTAGAATCGCAGCCAGTAGATTTCCTCGATTCGCTTCATGGGGTCTCCGTGTCGGCGGTGGCGGCAGGGCGGTCTGCCGGAACATCATCCATCAGCGGGGGGTCTGACTACGTTTCGACCCATGAATTCCCCCGTGCCGGGCCAGCTGTCCGCCGTCCCGGCTTCAGCCACGGAGAAGCCCATGCGATCGATGACCCACCGGTGCCTCCCGCCCTCGTCTCGCCCGTGCCTGCTGGCCATGCTGTGGTCTGGGGTGACCGCCCTGGCGCTGCTGCTGGCCACTTCCTCGGCCAGCGCCGGCCAGGTCAGCCAGCACAGCTTCGTCTCGCCGACCCTGGAGCGCGAGTATCGCTACTCCCTCTACCTGCCCGAGGGCTACGCGGTCTCCAACCAGGCCTACCCGGTCCTCTACCTGCTGCACGGCTCCTTCGGCAGCGAGACCGACTGGGTGCGAAGCGGCCGCCTGCGCCGCACCGCCGACCGCCTGATCGAGCGCGGCGACATCCCGCCGCTGGTGATCGTGATGCCGGGTTCCGAGAGCTGGTGGATCGATGGCCACAACGGGGCGGAGCGCAGCGCCTTCTTCGACGACCTGATCCCGCACATCGAGCAGACCTGGCACGTGGTGCCGGAGCGGGACTGGCGCGGCGTGGCGGGCCTCTCCGCCGGGGGCTTCGGGGCGCTCAACTTCGCCCTGGAGCGCCCCGAGCTGTTCGCCGCCGTGGCCGCCTTCAGCCCGGCCAGCTACCATCCGCTGCCGCCGCAGAACTCCTCCGCCTGGCGCCACCCCGCCTTCCAGCGTGACGGCGCCTTCGATACCGAGCTGTGGGAGCGCACCAACTACCGCGCCCACCTGGACGACTACCTCGCCCAGTCCACCACCGTCCCGGTCTATCTCACCGCCGGCGATCGCGACCGCCTCAACGCGGTGCACCACGCGCGCCTGATCGAGAATGCCCTGCGTCCTCGCCAGCCCGGCGACGTCAGGCTGGACGTGCTGCCCGGCGGCCACACCTGGCGGGTGTGGCGGGCCAGCCTGCCGCGGGGGCTGAGCTTCCTGGCGCGCCACCTCGAGGGGCCGGTGCCCATCGAGACCGAGGACGCCGAGGTCGAGGAGCCGCAGGGATGAAGCCGGCCTGATATGGCTGTTCCGGCGGGTCCGCTGGCTGTGAAGCCGCACGGGACGCGTTGACGCAGGTGCTTGGCGCGGCGGGATGGGGGCCGTAGGCTCGAAGGCCTCCCCTTTCGAGACCCGACCATGCACCCCCAGCGAGAACGACTGCACAACGAGCTGCACGCCCGTCCCTCGATCTACTTCGACGAGCCGGCCACCCTCCACCACTACGCCCTGCTCGACGAGGGAGGTGCCTGCGAGGCCGCCCTGGCCCGCTTGGCCGAGCACACCGGCGACTCGCCCCCGCCCGACGCCGTCCAGCAGATCCTCGAGGTCGACGGGCTGACCCTGAAGTGGGAGCGCCACACCGAGTTCCTGACCCTGACCCTGCTGGCGCCGCGCGCGTCGGAGGAGACCGCCTGGCCGCCCCCGCCGCCGCTGCTCGACGCCCTGGTGGCTGGCCACGAGGCACAGCTGATCGGTGCCACCCAGGTGCTGGTGGCCTCCGCCCATCGCTGGGCGGGCAGCGCCACCGCCTACGGTTTTCGTGACCCCGCGGGCTCGCAGGTGGGCGACGGCGACGCCATGGTGTGGAGCGACTTCCGCCTGACCGGACAGGGCGTCAACCGGCTGCTGCTTGTCAACCAGGGCCTCGACGCCTTCCGCCTGGGGCGCATGACGCGCCGCCTGCTGGAGATCGAGACCTATCGCATGATGGCGAGCCTGGCGCTGCCGTTGGCCAAGGAGCTGGAGCGCGAGCTGCACGCCCACGAACAGGAGCTCGGCGTGCTCTCCGCGCGCAACGCCGAGGGGCAGGAGGAGAGCTCGCGGCCGCTGCTGGCGGCCCTGTCGGCGCTCTCGGCTCGCCTGGAGCGCTCCGGGGCCCGCTCGCGGCGACGCTTCAGCGCCACCGAGGCCTATGCGCGGATCGTCTTCACCCGCATCGAGGAGCTTCGCGAGAGCCGGATCGGCGACAGCCCCAGGCTCGGCACCTTCATCCTGCGCCGCTTCCGGCCCACGGTGCACTTCTGCGCCTCGATCCACCGTCGCCAGCAGGACCTGGCCGAGAGCGTGGCGCGCCTCAACGACCTGCTGCGGACCCGCGCCCAGGTGGAGATCGAGGAGCAGAACGCCGAGATGCTCAGGAGCCTCAACGAGCGTACCAGCAGCCAGTTGAAGATCCAGAAGGCGGTGGAGGGGCTGTCGATCATCGTGATCAGCTACTACCTCTTCAGCCTGTTCAAGCTCGGCCTGCAGAGCCTGGACGCCCTGGGGGTGAGCATCGTGCCCGCGGTGGCGGCGGCGGTGCTGGGGCCGCTGGGGCTCGGCATCATCGGCGTGCTGGCCTGGCGCATCCGCCGGGTCAAGCAGCACTGAGGCGCCGGCCGCGCCCGAGGATCAGGCCGGGTCGACGCTCGCCACCGGCCAGCCCTCGGCCTCCAGGCGTTGCCAGACGGCCTCGCGGCCGTCCTCGTCCAGGCGCCCCCAGGCGGCGATCTCGTCCAGGGTGCGCCCGCACCCCTCGCAGAGGCCGCCGTCGGGCGCCATGCGGCAGATCCGGACGCAGGGCGAGGCCGGGCGCTCCCGGCGGGTGCCGCTCATGGGCTCACCTTGCCGCGCAGGGCCTTGGTCCGGCCCTTGCGGGTCTTGGCATCGACCCGACGGCGCCTGGCGGAGCGACTCGGTTGGGTAGGCTTGCGCGCCTTGTGCTGCTTCACCGCCTCGCGGATCAACTCGCGCAGGCGCGCCAGGGCATCCTCGCGGTTCTGCTCCTGGGTGCGGAAGCGCTGGGCCTTGATGATCACCACCCCGTCGCGGGTGATGCGCTGGTCGGGGAGCGCCAGCAGCCGCTCCTTGTAGAAGGGCGGCAGGCTCGAGCGCGGGATGTCGAAGCGCAGGTGGATGGCGCTCTCCACCTTGTTGACGTTCTGGCCGCCGGCGCCCTGGGCGCGGATCGGCTGGAGCTCGATCTCCCAGTCGCCGAGCGTCACGCTGTTGGAAATCTTCAGCATCACGGAGTCCGCAGGTCAGGAACGGCGCAGCGGCTCGAGCAGGCCGCCGAGGCCGTTATGGTCGATCTCGTGCATCAGGGCGAGCAGGCGCCCGAGCTTGCCTTCGGGAAAGCCCTCGCGGGCGAACCACGCCAGGTAGGGGCCCGGCAGGTCGGCCAGCCGCCGCCCCTCGTACTTGCCGAAGGGCATGCGCATCCTCACCAGGGTCAGCAGGTCTTCCGGGTTCATGGGATACCTCGCGGCTCGCCGATAGGGGCGCCATGCTACCCGGTTTCCGGTGCTCTGCCCATGCCCGCCGGCTCCGCCTCCAGTACCCGGTTGCGGCCCGCCTCCTTGGCGCGATAGAGGGCGCGGTCGGCGCGCTCCATCAGCCCATCGGCGTTCTCGTCCGCCCCCAGCTCGGCGACGCCGGCGGAGAGGGTCAGCAACATCGGGAGACTCCGGGAGGGAGGGGAGGGTCGAGCACCGCCGAGAAGGCGGCC
>JBKHEO010000044.1:0-16376 GCA_046540755.1 Halomonas sp.
ACAGTGTTCTAGTGGTCGGAGCGACAGGATTCGAACCTGCGACCTTTGCAACCCCATTGCAACGCGCTACCAAGCTGCGCCACGCTCCGACACTGTCTTCGGGTTCCTGAGCGTTCGATCCGTCCCCCGAGAACGAGGCGTATACTAGCGCTTTCGCCGGCAAATGAAAAGCCCCTTTTGCACTTTCTATTCAATCGCTTGGGCCAATGACGCTGGGGCGTGCGGGGCGCTTGCACTATCATGGGCCTCATCGAGGCGATGGTCGGCGTCGCCTCATGGCAAGGAGAGGCGAAGCAATGCCACTGATCATGGGAATGAGCGTGCTGCTCGCCTGCCAGTTCCTGGGCGAGGTGGTGGCCAGGGGACTGACCCTGCCCATCCCCGGGCCGGTCATCGGCATGGTGATCCTGCTTATCGGGCTGATGGTGAGGGGCAAGGTGCCCCGGAGCCTCAGGCTTACCGGCGAGGGGCTGTTGTGCTACCTGACGCTGCTGTTCGTGCCGGCGGGAGTGGGGCTGATGGTGCACTTCTCCCTGATCGGCCGCGACCTGCTGCCGATCCTGGTGACCCTGGTGGTCTCCACCGCGCTGACCCTGGCCGCCACCGCCTGGGTACTGGATCGGCTCAATCGGCGCCGGGGAGGGCAGGGGCGATGAACCTCGCGAGCCTCGACCAGCTGTGGGTCTACCTCTCGGGCAGTCCGCTGCTCTGGCTGCTGGGCACCCTGGTGGTGTTCGCCCTGTCGGTGCGCATCAACCAGGCACTGGGCGGCACGCCCCTGGTCCATCCGGTGACGCTCTCCATCGCCCTGCTGATCGCGCTGCTGCTGGTGGTGGACATGGACTACGCCACCTACTTCGAGGGCGCACAGTTCATCCACTTCCTGCTGGGCCCGGCCACCGTGGCGCTGGCGATTCCGCTCTACGACCATCGTGAGCGGGTGCGACGGTTGCTGGGGCCGCTGCTGCTGGCCTGCCTGGTGGGTATCTCGGTGGCAGTGACGAGCACCGTGGCGCTGTCGCTGGTGCTGGGGGCGCGGCTCGAGACGGTGCTCTCGCTGGCGCCGCGTTCGGTCACCTCGCCCATTGCCATGGGCATCGCCGAGCAGATCGGCGGCATTCCCTCCCTGGCCGCAGGGCTGGTGCTGCTGACAGGCTCCATCGGCTGCGCGCTCTCGCCCTGGGTGTTCCGCCTGCTGCGAATCGAGGATCCGGCGGTCAAGGGCTTCGCGCTGGGGCTCTCCGCCCACGGGTTCGGCACCGCCCAGGCCTTCGCCCGCATCGGCGCGGTGGCGGGCGCCTTCTCCGGCCTGGCCATGGGCCTGACCGGCCTGCTGACGGCCTTCCTGCTGCCGCTGATCACGCGACTGCTGGGCGTGGGGGGCTGAAACGACGGCGCCCCTGGATGGGGCGCCGTTTCCTGGCTCCGGTTCGCCGGGCTTGCGTCGTCAGATCTCTTCCCAGAGCCGCTGACGGAAGTCTTGGGTGAGCTGGGTGGCCTGTTCCAGCCGCTTCATCTGGGCGTCCCCCACCTCCTTGACCAGCTTCTCGTAGCACGCCTGCACCTCCTCGGGGGTGGTGGGCTGCTCGCCGTTGAAGCACTTGGCCATGCGCTCGCCGCTCTCGGCGATCGCTTTGAGGAACTGGGCCTCGAACTGCAGCGCCTCGGCGAAGCTCTCCATCCAGGCGAGCTGGGCCTTGGCCATGGGGGTGGTGCCCTTCATCCACTGCTGTTGCCACAACTCGAACATGGGGTTGGTAAACGGATTCTGGGCCATGAGAACCTCCCGTTGATCGTCGTTTGGGCCTGTGTCGCCTTGAGCCCGGGATGTGTGTCTAGAGTATAGGAGAGCCGCTGGCGATGGGCCCGGGTCGGTCGAGGTTTGTTTGATTCATGTCACGGGAGAACGGCGATGTGGAGCGTGGTCAAGTCGGTGCTGGCGGCCTTCTTCGGCGTGCAGAAGGAGGCACGACGCCAGGAGGACTTCGAAAAGGAGCGCCCGCTGGCATTCATCCTGGTGGGGATCGTGATGGCGCTGGTGCTGGTGGTGGTGGTCGCCGTGGTGGCCGTGGTGGTGGCCCGTTGAAAGTGGCGTTGGCTGTGGCGGCCACTGCGACATTCGATCGCAGGCATGACGTCTACACTTCCTATGAGTTTATGAGGCTTAGCTGAACTGAGCCGAACTGATCTCCGGATCGTGCCGAGCTTGCCGTGTAACACCACAACAACAACCAAGGAGGAGGCGCCGATGCGCACGTTCATCGTGTGGATGGCAGGTTGCCTGGTCGTCCCCCTGATGACAACGATGGCCATGGCCAACGGTTGGAACATGCCGGTGGGCGTGACCGACGTCAGTCGCGAGGTTCACTCGCTGCACATGACCATCTTCTGGATCTGTGTGGTGATCGGGCTGGTGGTGTTCGGGGTGATGTTCTACTCCCTGTTCCGCTTCCGCCACAGCCAGGGTGCCAAGTCGGCGCACTTCCACGAGAACACCCTCGTCGAGGTGCTGTGGACGGCGGTGCCGCTGCTGATCCTGGTGGGGATGGCGGTGCCGGCCACTGCGACGCTGAAGAAGATGTACGACCCCTCCGACGCCGACCTCGATGTGATGATCACCGGCCAGCAGTGGCGCTGGCGCTACGAGTACCTGGGCGAGGATGTCGCTTTCACCTCCAACCTCGGCACCTCGCGCGATGCGATTCGCGGTGTCGCCGCGCGCGACGAGCACTACCTGCTGGAGGTCGACGAGCCGCTGGTGCTGCCCGTCGATCGCAAGGTGCGCTTCCTGCTGACTTCCGACGATGTCATCCACTCCTGGTGGGTGCCGGATCTCGGCTTCAAGCAGGACACCATCCCCGGCTTCGTCAACGAGAACTGGGTACGTATCGAAGAGCCGGGCATCTACCGCGGCCAGTGCGCCGAGCTTTGCGGCAAGGACCATGCCTTCATGCCCATCGTGGTGCACGCCATGGAGGAGGAGGAGTTCGACGAGTGGCTGGCCGAGCGCAAGGAGTCCGCCGCCGAGGAGGCCTCCGGTGTCGACCGCGAATGGTCCATGGACGAGCTGATGGAGCGCGGCGAGGAGGTGTACGGCTCGGTGTGTGCCTCCTGCCATCAGGATGACGGCGAGGGCTCCGGCGACTTCCCGGCGCTGGCCGGCAACGATGCGATGCTCGACGACGTCGACTGGCATATCGACCGTATCGTCAACGGCGTCTCCGGCACCGCCATGGCGTCCTTCCGCGATACCCTGAACCCGGTCGAGATCGCTGCCGTGGTCACCTATGAGCGCAACGCCTGGGGCAATGACGCCGGCGACAGTGTGCAACCGTCGGAAATTGCCGAACTGCTCGAAGACGACGAGTAGCCGACGGCGTTCCGTTTCTCTAAAGGCGATGACAGGGAGATTTCCGATGGCCACCCGCTTGCCCCCCCAGCCCATCAAGCAACAAAGCACGGTCGCCGCCGACGGCCAGGCCGCCGCTCACCCCGCGCCGCCCGGCGGGCTGATGCGCTGGCTGCTCACCACCAACCACAAGGAGATCGGCAGCCTCTACCTGATCTTCTCGCTGACGATGTTCTTCATCGGCGGCGTCTTCGCCCTGGTGGTGCGCGCCGAGCTTTTCCAGCCCGGCCTGCAGCTGGTGGAGCCGGAGTTCTTCAACCAGATGACCACCATGCATGGCCTGATCATGGTGTTCGGCGCCATCATGCCGGCCTTCGTGGGGCTGGCCAACTGGATGGTGCCGCTGCAGATCGGTGCGCCGGACATGGCCCTGCCGCGACTCAACAACTTCAGCTTCTGGTTGCTGCCGGTGGCCTTCACGCTGCTGCTCAGCACCCTGCTGATGCCGGGCGGTGGCCCCAACTTCGGCTGGACCTTCTACGCGCCGCTTTCCACCACCTATGCGCCGCCGTCCACCACCTTCTTTATCCTCTCGCTACATATCGCCGGCATCAGCTCGATCCTGGGTGCCATCAACATCATCGCCACCATCCTCAACCTGCGCGCGCCGGGCATGCGCCTGATGGACATGCCGCTGTTCTGCTGGACCTGGCTGATCACAGCCTTCCTGCTGATCGCGGTGATGCCGGTGCTGGCCGGGGTGATCACCATGATGCTGATGGACATCAACTTCGGCACCAGCTTCTTCAACGCGGCCGGCGGCGGCGACCCGGTGCTCTTCCAGCACCTGTTCTGGTTCTTCGGGCATCCCGAGGTCTACATCATGATCCTGCCGGCCTTCGGCATCGTCTCGGCGATCATCCCGACCTTCTCGCGCAAGCGCCTGTTCGGCTACGCCTCCATGGTCTATGCCACGGCCGCCATCGCCATCCTCTCCTTCCTGGTCTGGGCCCACCACATGTTCACGGTGGGGCTGCCGCTGGCCGCCGAGCTGTTCTTCATGTACACCACCATGTTGATTGCGGTGCCCACCGGGGTGAAGGTGTTCAACTGGATCGCCACCATGTTCCACGGCTCCATCAGCTTCGAGCCGCCCATGCTGTTCGCCCTGGCCTTCGTGGTGCAGTTCACCATCGGCGGCTTCTCGGGGCTGATGCTGGCGATCTCGCCGGCGGACTTCCAGTACCACGACACCTACTTCGTGGTGGCCCACTTCCACTACGTTCTGGTGCCCGGCGCGCTGTTCGCCATCCTCGCCGCCGCCTACTTCTGGTTGCCCAAGTGGACCGGCCACTATCCCAACGTGAAGCTGGCCCAGTGGCACTTCTGGCTCTCCGTCATCGGCGTCAACCTGACCTTCTTCCCGATGCACTTCTCGGGGCTGGCCGGCATGCCGCGTCGCATCCCGGACTATGCCCTGCAGTTCGCCGACTTCAACGTCGCCTCGAGCCTGGGGGCCTTCCTGTTCGGTGCCTCCCAGCTGCTCTTCGTGTGGCTGGTGATCAAGTGCGTGCGGGGCGGCGAGAAGGCCCCGGCCAAGGCCTGGGAGGGTGCGGAGGACCTGGAGTGGAGCGTGCCGAGTCCGGCGCCGCTGCACACCTTCGAGCACCCGCCCACCTTCCGCCGCGAGACCGATTGACCCGCGAGCCCTGCGCAGGAGGAGCTGCCCATGCCTGAGGTGAACGCCACGTCGAACGATGCTCGCCGGGGGGTGCGCCGCACCGTCACCAAGACGCTGTTCGCCCTGGTCGGGATGTTCGCCTTCGCCTTCGCCCTGGTGCCGCTCTACGACGTCTTCTGCGAGGTCACCGGCCTCAACGGCAAGACCAACGGCTCAGCCCAGGCGGTCGTCCACGAGGAGGTCGACACCTCGCGCATGGTGACGGTGCAGTTCATCACCCGGGGCAGTGCCGGGCTGCCGTGGCACCTGGAGGTCGAGACCCGCCAGGTGCGCCTGCACCCGGGCCAGAGCGCCGAGGTGGCGTTTGCCTTCCACAACCCCGCGGACAGGACGCTGCGGGGGCGGGCGGTGCCGAGCGTCTCGCCGGCACAGGCCACCCCGCACCTGCGCAAGCTGGCCTGCTTCTGCTTCGAGGAGCAGCGCCTCGAGGCGGGCGAGCGCCTGGAGCTGCCGCTGGTCTTCCAGCTGGCCCGCGACCTGCCCGAGGACGTCAATACCGTAACCCTGGTCTACACCCTGTATCCGGTCACCCGCGACGAGGCGCCGCTTCAGGCGCGGGCGACTGCCGGCAAAGGAGATGAGGCATGAGTGGTGGCAGCTACTACGTCCCCCCGTCCAGCAAGTGGCCGATACTGGGCTCGTTGGCGCTGGGGGCCATGATGATCGGGATCGGCCTGATGCTGGTGCACGGCAGCGGCAGCGCGCTGATGGGGCTGGGGGTGCTGGGCGTCCTGGCGGTGATGGGGTTGTGGTTCCGCGACGTGATCCGGGAGTCCCGGGAGGGGCTCTACGACGCCCAGATGGACCGCTCCTTCCGCCAGGGCATGGCGTGGTTCATCTTCTCGGAGGTGATGTTCTTCGCCGCCTTCTTCGGGGCGCTCTTCTACGTGCGTACCTTCGCGCTGCCCTGGCTCGACGGCGAGGGGGCCAAGGGGGTGGCGTCGCTGCTGTGGCCCGACTTCACCGCCAGCTGGCCGCTGCTGGAGCCGCCTGGCGACGTTGCCGGCCCCCGCGACACCTTGAGCCCCTGGCAGCTGCCGCTGGTCAACACCCTGATCCTGGTAGGCTCGAGCATTACCCTCACCGTCGCTCACGAGGGGCTCAAGGAGGGGCTGCGCGACACCACCCGCAACTGGCTCGGGGTGACGGTACTGCTGGGCTTCGCCTTTATCCTGATCCAGGGCGTCGAGTACTACGAGGCCTACAACCACTACGGCATCACCCTTGAAGCGGGGATCTACGGGGCGACCTTTTTCCTGCTCACCGGCTTCCACGGGGCGCACGTGATCGTCGGCGCCACTATCCTTACGGTGATGCTGATCCGCATCCTGCGCGGGCACTTCGCGGCGGATAATCACTTCGGCTTCGAGGCGGCCTGCTGGTATTGGCACTTCGTCGACGTGGTCTGGATCGGGCTCTTCCTCTTCGTCTATGTCTTCTGACGGGGTGAAGGTCAGGCCAGGTCGCCGATATAGAAGCCGTAGAAGAGCAGGGCGAGTAGCGTGGCTGCCAGCGCCACCCGCAGCTTGAGCGAGACGAGCAGGCGCCGCGAGGCGCTGCCGTCGCGCAGCAGGAAGCCGGCGCCGGCGGCGAGGCTCGTCAGCATGGCCAGGAACACCACAGCGATCAGGACCTTGAGCAGCATGGCACACTCCTTGGGTATCGAGTCTCCCCAGCATGCCCGCCGCGACCGGTGGCGGCAACGCCTATGGTACGCGCTGTGGACACTGCCGGTGGGCCTCGGACTGGCGCTGGGGCTGTGGCAGTGGGAGCGTGCCGACGAGAAGCGGGCCTACCTGGCGCGCCTGGAGGCGGCCCCCGCGCTCACCGCCCCGCGTGAGGCACCCCCCGAGGGCAGCCGCCTGACCCTTAGCGGCGAGTACCTGGCGGAGGAGACCCTGTTCCTGGACAACCGCACCCATGACGGCCGCCTGGGGGTGGCACCGCTCACCCCGCTGCGCGGCGACGATGGCCGTCTTTGGCTCATCCAGCGCGGCTTCCTCGAGACCGGTACCAGTCGGGAGGCCCCCGAGGTCGACACCCCGGAGGGGCGGGTGACCCTGCAGGGGCGCTGGCAGGCGGCCGGGGAGAGCGCACCGCTGTTCGGGCCCAACCACGAGGGGCGCCGGCTGCAGCGCATCGCCCTGGAGGCCTGGCCCCTGGAATTCGCCCACGACGGCTGGTTGCACCTGGAGGAGGGGCCGGGCGCCCTGCCCGCCTGGTGGACCCCCTCGGTGATGCCGCCGAGCCGCCACCTCGGCTACGCGGTGCAGTGGTGGGGACTCGCCCTGGCGGCGCTGGCGGTGATGCTGGTGGGGGGCCGGCGCCTGGGACATGCAACGGCCGATGCGGCCGGGGACAAGGAGAGACGCCGATGACCGTCGTACCGAGCGATCCCCGTGGGCACCTGAAACTGGTGGCCCTGCTGCTGTTCCTCTCGCTGCCGGTGCTGGTGGCGACGGTGATGGCGCTTGCGCGGGTGGGTATCCCCGAAGGCCGCACCGCCAACGGCGAGCTGGGGCCGGAGGTGCCGGCGCTGGCGGAGTGGCCGCTGACCACTTCCGTGGAGGAGACCCTGGCCGACGACTGGGTGCTGGCCTATGACTGCGGCGAGCGCTGCGCCGAGCTCGGCGATCAATGGTGGCGTCTGCATCGCGCGCTGGGCCGCGAGGCGCCGCGCGTCACCCGGCTGCGCCTGGGCGGTGACGGCGACGCCCTGCCGGGCGAGGCGGTGGCGCGCTGGCGGGAACGGCCCGCCTGGGCCGAGGGCGATCGACTATGGCTCCTCGACCCGCGTGGCCTGCCGGTGCTGAGCTACGGCGCCGAGGCCGATCCCTACGCGGTGAAGGAGGACCTGGGACGCCTGCTGCGCATGAACCCCGAGGCGCCCTGGGAGGCGGGGCAGGAGCTGGCCGGGCGCTGACGCCCGTGTTCGAGGAGAGCGATGACCATGCAGGAACCACAGGGGCGGCTGGCGCTGCTGAAGGCCCTGAGCCTTCTGGGGGTGATCTTCACCATGGGCGTGATCCTGGTGGGGGCCTGGACCCGCCTGGTGGATGCCGGGCTCGGCTGCCCCGACTGGCCGGGCTGCTACGGCGCCCTGGTGGTGCCCGACGAGGGGCGCGCCCTGGCTCACAGCCCCGAGGCGCCGTTGGAGACCACCAAGGCCTGGATGGAGATGATCCACCGCTACGTGGCTTCGGCGCTGGGTCTGCTGGTGATCGCGCTGGTGGTGCTGGGCAGGCCGCTGCGCCGGCGCCCCGACTACCCCTGGGGCGTGAGCCTCGGGCTGCTGGCGCTGATCCTGGTCCAGGGAGCCTTCGGCGCCTTCACGGTGACCCTCAAGCTGTGGCCCCAGGTGGTCACCCTGCACCTGCTGGGCGGGTTCGGGGTGATGCTGATGTTCCTGTGGCTGCACCTGCGCCTGCGCCGCTGCGCCGGAGGGCGCCTGACCCTGGGCGGCGTGGTGCCGCCTCGGCGCCGCCTGACGCCATTGTGGGGGCTGGCCGCCGTGCTGCTGGTGGGGCAGCTGGCGCTGGGGGGCTGGGTGTCGAGCAACTACGCCGGCATCGCCTGCCAGGGCTTCCCCACCTGCAACGGCGAGTGGTGGCCGGCCATGGACTGGAGCGAGGGCTACCACCTCACCCAGAGCGTGGGCCCCAACTACCTGCACGGACTGCTGCATGCCGAGGCGCGCGCCGCCATCCAGGTCGGCCATCGCCTCGGTGCCCTGGCCCTGGGGGTGGCGCTGCTGGCGCTGGTGCTGCGCGGCTGGCGCGAGCCCGCCATGCGCCCCTGGCTGACCGGGCTGGGGCTCGCCTTCGGTGCGCAGTTTTCCCTGGGGGTGGCCAATGTGCTGCTGTGGCTGCCGCTGTGGCTGGCGCTGCTGCATACCGCCGGCGCCGTGGCCCTGGTGCTCGGCCTGGCGCTCTCGGCCTGGGCGTGGCGCTCGCTGCCCCCGAGTGCCGAGTCGCAACGACAACCGATCGATAACAAGGAGTGGGTCCATGTCTGATGCGCTGACCAGCGAGATCCGGGTCGTCGACTTCCCGGTCTCGCCGCCGGCCGCCTGGGGCTGGCGTGACCTGGTGACCCTGTGCAAGCCGCGAGTGGTAGCGGTGATGCTGGTGTGTGTGCTGGTGGGGATGGCGCTGGCGCGACCGGTGCTGCCCTCCCTGGACGTCGTGCTCTTCGGGCTGTTAGGGATCGGGCTTGCCGCCAGCGGGGCGGCGGCCTTCAACCATGTGGTGGATCGTCGCCTCGATGCCATGATGCTGCGCACCTCGCGCCGTCCCCTGGCCGCGCAGCGCATGCCCAGCTCTGTCGCGCTGGGCTGGGCCACGCTGCTGTCGGTGGCGGGGATCGGCCTGCTGGTGTGGCAGGTGAATGCCCTGACTGCCTGGCTGACGCTGGGCTCGCTGATCGGCTATGCGCTGATCTATACCGCCTTCCTCAAGCACGCCACGCCCCAGAACATCGTGATCGGCGGCGTGGCCGGGGCGGCGCCGCCGTTGCTGGGCTGGACGGCGGTCACCGGCCAGGTCGGCCCCGAGCCGCTGCTGCTGGTGCTGATCATCTTCGCCTGGACCCCGCCGCACTTCTGGGCGCTGGCGCTGCACAAGCGCGACGAGTACGCCCGGGCCGGGGTCCCCATGCTGCCGGTGACCCACGGCGAGGCCTTCACCCGCCTGCAGGTCTGGCTCTATGGCTGGCTCACCGTGGCGGTGACCCTGCTGCCCTTCGCGATCGGCATGAGCGGTGCCGTCTACCTGGTGGGGGTCATGGCGCTGAACCTGCGCTTCATGGTGTGGAACTTCCGGGTGTGGCGCGGGCGCGACCCGAAGGCTCCGCTGGCGGCGTTCTGGTTCTCGATTCGCTATATCCTGGGACTGTTCGGCGTGCTGCTGCTGGACCACTACGCCCAGGCCTGGACGCTGTGGATGGCGTCGGTGACGCCCTGAGCCGCTGATGCGAGGTAGGTAAGCGCGGGCCCGGCGATCGCCGGGCCCGCGCCTTTTACGCAGAGGGGATCACCACAGCAGCAGGATCAGCCCATAGGCCATCAGCGTTACCAGCACCGTGCTGATCAGGTTCAGGGCGAAGCCGGCGCGGATCATCGACTGTATCTTCATATGGCCGGTAGCGAAGACGATGGCGTTTGGCGGGGTCGCCACCGGCATCATGAAGGCGCAGCTCGCGGCGATGGCGGCCGGCACGGTGATCAGCAGCGGCGAGATGTCCAGCGACAGCGCCAGCGCCCCCAGCAGCGGCAGGAAGGCGGCGGCGGTGGCGGTGTTGGAGGTCACCTCGGTGAGGAAGATGATCACCAGCACCACGACGGCGACCATCGCCAGCAGCGGCAGGGCGCCGAAGACGCCGAGCTGCTCGGCGATCCACTCGGCCAGCCCGGTGCGGGTGATGGTACTGGCCAGCGACAGGCCGCCGCCGAACAGCAGCAGTATGCCCCAGGGCACCTGATGGGCGTCCTCCCAGGTAAGCAGGCGCTCCCCCCTGGTCTGGCCGCTGGGCAGCAGGAAGAGCGCGATGCC
Organism: Halomonas sp.; assembly: GCA_046540755.1. GTDB lineage: Bacteria > Pseudomonadota > Gammaproteobacteria > Pseudomonadales > Halomonadaceae > Halomonas. The sequence goes on from JBKHEO010000044.1 coordinate 10,640, forward strand.
GGCGGCGATGGCGACGCCGGTATCGGTCAGCCACTCGAGCCCCCAGTCGTTGAGCAGCGGCCGGGCGATCCAGGCCAGGGCGGCCAGGGCGAAGATGATGGCGACCCGGCGCTCGGAGGCATTCATCGGGCCCAGTGCGGCGAGTTCGTCGTCGACCATGGCGCCGCTCTGCTCGGCGGCGTCGAGGGCGAAGCCGCGGCGGGTGAGCCACCACCAGGCCGCCGCCATCATGGCGATGCTGATCGGCAGGCCTACCAGCATCCACTGGCCGAAGCCCAGGTCGATGCCGCGATCCTCGGCCAGATAGCCGGCCAGCAGGGCGTTGGGCGGGGTGCCGATCAGGGTGGCGACCCCGCCGATGCTGGCGGAGTAGGCGATGGCCAGCAGCAGGGCGGTGGCGTAGCGCTTGAGCTCTTCGGGGTCGCTGTCGCCGAGCAGGCTGACCACCGACATGCCGATGGGCAGCATCATGATCGCCGTGGCGGTATTGGAGACCCACATGCTCAAAAAGCCGGTTGCCACCATGAAGCCGGCGATCTGGCGGCGCGGCTGGTGACCGACCAGCTTCAGGACCATCAGGGCGAGGCGGCGGTGGAGGTGCCAGCGCTGCATGGCGATGCCCAGCAGGAAGCCCCCCAGGAAGAGGTAGATGATGGGGTTGGCGTAGCTGCCGGTGGCCTCGCCCATGCTGCCCAGGCCCAGGGCCGGCACCAGCACCATGGGCAGCAGCGAGGTGGCGGGAATCGGGATCGCCTCGGTGGACCACCAGGTGGCCATCAGCAGGGCCATGCCCACGCAGGCCCAGGCCGCGGTGGGCATGCCGCCGGGCGCCGGCAGCAGCAGGGTGGCGATCAGCAGGAACGGGCCGAGCCAAAGACCGATGCGGGCCGCGAGGCTCGGTGCGGAGTCGTCGTCGGGATGAGAGTCGGGATGAGACATGATCGCTCCTTGTCGTGGATGCGCGGCATTCTAGCGGCCCTCGTCCGGCGTGCAACCGGGGATGACCTTGGGGTCGTCGCCGCCGAACGGGTAGAATCGATGACGACCCACTCCCACAAGGGGCATTCACCATGACGACGACCACTGCCATGATCCTGGCCGGCCTGGGCCTGGTGATCATCGCCGGCCTCGGGGCCTACGCCTACACTCTATGGCGCGAGGTACGCCGACGCCAGCAGCGCCAGGAGGAGGAGCTGCGCCGCGCCCAAGACAACTGCCTGGAGAACCTCGAGCTGGTCGCCTCGGCCCTGGTGCAGGGCCAGGTGGATGTCACCGAAGGGGCCTGGCGCTGCAAGGTGCTGCTGGAGATCCTCGACTCGCGCCTGATGGAGCGGGACAGCTTCCGTCCCTTCGGCGAGGTGCATGCCCTCACCCGGCACCTGCATACCCATGAGGCGCGCCAGGCGCTTACCCCAAAGCAGCGCTTCCAGGAGGACAAGGAGCGCCACGCGGTGGAGGAGGCGCACCGCCAGGCCGTGCTCGAGGCGGCACAGGCCGTGCTGGTGTTTCGCCGCGACTGGCCGGACAGCCTGCACTGAGCGCGAGGCGTCGATTTATCGAACACTGTGCGCTTTCGCTCCGAACCTGCTAAAATTGCTACCAAGCGATTGAAACGCCCGCTGCGCTCCTGCAAGCTTGGCGGCGTGACGAAGGGCCTCGGGCCATGCGGGTTCGAGACTGCGACATGGTTGCCGTGACGCCCGAGCGCGGCACCCGATCGTCGGGATCACCTGGGAAGGCGGTAAGCGGTTGCCTGCCCTGGAGCGACTAAGAAAAGAGAGAAGGAGTTTCACATGAACAAGTCCACGACTGGCTTACTGCTCGGTTCTGCTCTGGTGGTCGGCCTGGCCGGCTGCGCCACCCCCAACACCGACCCCTCTTCCGAGAAGCCCTGGTACCAGCAGCCGGTGACCTGCGGCATCGCCGGCGCACTGATCGGCGGCGGTATCGGCTATGCCACCAGCGGCGAATCCGACGAGGATTCCGGGGCCGCCACCGGTGCCGGCGTCGGCGCCGCCGCCGCTGCCCTGCTGTGTGCCGACCGCTCCCCCGAGCCGGAGCCGGAACCCGAGCCGATGCCGGAGCCCGAGCCCGAACCGGAACCCGAGTTCGAGCCGGTGACCCTGCAGAGCGACGTCACCTTCGCCTTCGACTCCGCCGAGCTGCGCTCGGGCGCCGAGTCCGAGCTGAACGAGGTGGCCGACACCCTCAACGACAACCCCGAGGTTCGCGTGACCATCGCCGGTCACACGGATTCCGTGGGCTCCAACGAGTACAACCTGGGCCTCTCCGAGGAGCGTGCCGCGTCCGTGGCCAGCTACCTGGAGAGCCAGGGTGTCGCCGAAGACCGCATGCGCACAGTGGGCTACGGCGAGGAGCGCCCGGTCGCCACCAACGAGACCGACGAGGGCCGTGCCCAGAACCGTCGCGTGGAGATCGAGAGCCAGTAATCCTGGTCTTTGATCCCCGGCGAGCCCGACGGCTCGCCTGGCAGGGGCGCCTCAGGGCGCCCCTGCTGCGTCTAGCCAGCGGCTTACCGCTGGCACCCTATGCGGCGCTTTGCTAAGGTGTCGCGTCACTCGGTCCGGGCCGACAGGGTCTCGCGGGCGGCGCCTCGCGCCTGCCGGGGATGGTCGCGCCAGCGGCCGAGCCAGCCATTCATTCCCTGTTCATCGCGACATGTGGTCTTTCGTATGGGCCACCACTGCGCACAAGGACCCCTTCATGCCCATCGTTACCCTGCCGGACGGCAGCCAGAGACGCTACGACGAACCGCTTACCGTGATGCAGCTGGCCGAGGACATCGGCCCCGGGCTCGCCAAGGCCTGTGTGGCCGGCAAGATCGACGGCGTACCGGTGGACGCCGCAGACCTGATCGACCGGGATGCCGAGGTCGCCATCCTGACCGCCAAGGATCCCGAGGGCCTGGAGGTGGTACGCCACTCCTGTGCCCATCTGATCGGCCATGCCGTGAAACAGCTCTACCCCGAGGCGAAGATGGCCATCGGCCCGGTGATCGAGGATGGCTTCTACTACGACATCGACTTCGGGCGCTCGGCGACGCCGGAGGACCTCGAGGCGATCGAGGCGCGCATGAAGGCGCTGGTCGACAGGGGTTACGACGTGGTCCGTGAGTACGTCGACCGCGACCGGGCGATGCTCACCTTCCTGCATCGCGACGAGCCCTACAAGCAGGAGATCGTGCGGGAGATCCCGGAAGGCGAGACTATCCGGCTCTACCATCACGAGGAGTACGTCGACATGTGCCGCGGGCCTCATGTGCCCAACACCCGGCACCTCAAGGCGTTCAAGCTCACCAAGCTGGCCGGCGCCTACTGGCGCGGCGACGCCGACAAGCCGATGCTGACCCGTATCTACGGTACCGCCTGGCCCGACAAGAAGCAGCTCAAGGCCTACCTGAAGCGGCTCGAGGAGGCCGAGAAGCGTGACCACCGCAAGCTGGCGCGCAAGATGGACCTCTTCCACCTCCAGGAGGAGGCGCCGGGCATGGTGTTCTGGCACCCCAACGGCTGGACCCTCTACCAGGCCCTCGAGCAGTACATGCGCCGGGTGCAGGTGGAGAACGGCTACCAGGAGATCAAGACCCCCCAGGTGGTCGACCTCTCGCTGTGGAAGAAGTCCGGCCACTGGGGCCACTACAGTGAGCTGATGTTCACCACCGAGTCGGAGAAGCGCGACTACGCCATCAAGCCGATGAACTGTCCCTGCCATGTGCAGGTGTTCAACCAGGGTCTGAAGAGCTACCGGGACCTGCCGCTGCGCCTGGCGGAGTTCGGCAGCTGTCACCGCAACGAGCCCTCCGGCTCGCTGCACGGCCTGATGCGGGTGCGCGGCTTTACCCAGGATGACGCCCATATCTTCTGCAGCGAGAAGCAGATCCAGTCCGAGGCCGAGGCCTTCATCGCCCTGACCCTGAAGGTCTATCGCGACCTCGGCTTCGACGACGTGGAGCTCAAGCTCTCCACCCGCCCGGACGGCTTCATGGGTGAGCCGGCGCTGTGGGATCGCGCCGAGGCGGGCCTCGAGGCGGCGCTGAACGCCACCGGCCTGGAATGGGAGCTGCAGCCGGGCGAGGGCGCCTTCTACGGTCCCAAGATCGAGTTCTCCCTGCGCGACTGCCTCAACCGCGTCTGGCAGTGCGGCACCCTGCAGCTGGACTTCAACCTGCCGGGGCGCCTAGGCGCCCAGTTCGTCGACGAGGATGGCGCCCGCAAGACGCCGGTGATGCTGCATCGGGCGATACTGGGCTCCTTCGAGCGTTTCCTCGGCATCCTGATCGAGCACTACGCCGGGGCCATGCCGCTGTGGCTGGCGCCCCAGCAGGCGGTGATCCTCAATATTACCGATTCCCAGCGCGATTACGCGCTGGATCTCGAGCGACGGCTGCAGAAAATCGGCCTGCGCGTCAAGGCGGACTTGAGGAACGAGAAGATCGGCTTTAAAATCCGTGAGCATACGTTGCAGAAGGTTCCCTATCTCCTGGTCGTAGGAGATAAGGAAGTCGAGGTCGACTCGGTGGCCGTGCGCACGCGCACGGGCGAGGATCTGGGAAGCATGCGGGTCGATGACCTCATCGAGCGCCTCAGTGCCGAACTCGGCCAACGACATCGTCAATCGTCTTAAGGAGACTGAGCGATCAAGCGAAGCAACCCAAGAGGGCGCGTCCAGGAGAAGCGCCCCCCGATGAACGAGCGTATCACCGAGGATCAGGTTCGCCTGATCGACAGCGACGGCGAGCAGCTGGGCATCGTGCCCACCAGTGAAGCACTGGAGCGTGCCGAAGCGGCGGGGATGGACCTCGTGCAGATTTCCAATGCCGATCCGATCGTCTGCAAGATCATGGATTACGGCAAGTTCGTCTTCGAGCAGAAGAAGCAGAAGGCCGCTCAGAAGAAGAAGACGAAGCAGATCCAGGTCAAGGAAGTGAAGTTCCGGCCTGGCACCGACGAGGGCGACTACCAGGTCAAGATGAAGAACCTGACGCGCTTCCTCGAGAACGGTGACAAGGGCAAGGTCACGCTGCGTTTCCGCGGCCGCGAGATGGCGCACCAGGACATCGGCCGCAAGCTGATGGAGCGGATCGCCGCCGATCTCGAGGAGATCGGGACCGTGGAGTCCTTCCCGAAGATGGAAGGGCGGCAGATGATCATGATCATCGCCCCCAAGAAGAAGCAGTAACCGGTACCGCCCGGCAAGTGGTACCCCGAAAAAGTGATCCGACGGCCGGTTCAACGGGCGAAGGCAATATCCTTCGTTGGCCCCGGATTTTCTCAAGAACCTCGAGCGGAGTTTTCTCTCATGCCGAAGATCAAGAGCAACAGCGGCGCCGCCAAGCGCTTCAAGAAGACGGCCAACGGCTTCAAGCACAAGCAGTCGTTCCGTAGCCACATCCTGACCAAGAAGTCCACCAAGCGGAAGCGTCATCTGCGCGGCATGAAGCAGATCCACGACGCGGACAAGGCGCTCATCCAGCGGATGCTGCCCAACCTCTAACCCCTTGGAAGACCACACTTTTCGTCAGGAGTAAGCCATGACTCGTGTCAAGCGGGGCGTCGTCGCCCGTCGCCGTCACAAGAAGATCCTCAAGCAGGCCAAGGGTTACTACGGTGCCCGCAGCCGCGTGTTCCGCGTCGCCAAGCAGGCGGTCATCAAGGCCGGCCAGTACGCCTACCGCGACCGTCGCCAGCGCAAGCGCCAGTTCCGCGCCCTGTGGATC
>JBKHEO010000045.1:0-16079 GCA_046540755.1 Halomonas sp.
CGCCCTGACCCGCCGCGCCATCGTCGCCACCCTCGTCTGGCTGCTGCTGGGCTTTATCGTACTCAGTTGGCTTATCTACTGACACTTACCCCGATATGACAGCGCCGCCCTTCAGGGCGGCGCTTTTTGTACCATAGGAAAGGCGGAATTTCCGTCGCGAGCGAAGATAGGCTGGCCGCCGCCGGAGCGCAGCTGCCGGAGTGTAGCCTGCTACATGAGGACAGCTAGCACCGCCGGCCCAGGATATCTCGCGCAGCAGGAAATCCCCCTTTCCTCAGGCCAGGGCTTTTTCCACCACCTCATAGACGTTCGGCGAGAGCTCCTCGGCGCGGATGCGCTCGAGCTCGGCCTTCATGAGTTCCTGGCGTGGCTCGTCGAAGCGCGTCCAGCGGGTCAGCGGGGTGATCAGCCGCGCGGCGATCTCGGGATTGAGGCGATTGAGCTCGATCACGGTGTCGGCCAGCAGGCGGTAGCCCTCGCCGTCTGCGCGGTGGAAGTTGACGCGGTTCTGGCCGGCGAAGGTGCCGATCAGGGCGCGCACCTTGTTGGGGTTCTTCAGCGAGAAGGCCGGGTGTTCCATCAGGAACTTGACCCGATCCAGCACATCGGCCTGGGGGCGGGTCACCTGGATGGCGAACCACTGGTCCATCACCAGGGGGTCGTGGGCCCACTTCTCGCCGAAGGCCCGCAGCGCCGGCTCGCTCAGATCGTCGCGGCGGCTGTGGGTGAGCAGGGTCAGGGCGTGGCGAACGTCGGTCATGTTGTGGCCGGCCTCGAACTGCTCCCGGGCCAGGGCCACGCCGTCCTCGTCCTCGATGGCCATCAGGTACGCCAGCGCCACGTTCTTGAGGCTGCGCCGGGCGATCTGCTCGGGGGTCGGCGCGTAGGGCGCGTCGAGCTGGTTCTCGCGATAGACCCGCAGGAAGTCGTCGCGCAGCGCCGTGGCCAGCCCCTGGCGCATGAACTCCCGGGCGGCGTGGATGGCATCGACGTCCACCAGCGGCTGCTGCTCGGCGATATAGGCCTCGCTGGGCAGCGTCAGCATCTCGGCGAGCACCGCGCGGTCCTCGGGCTCCCCCTCCAGCAGGCCGCGGAAGGCCTCGGTCACCCGCGGGTCCATCACCTTCTCCACCCCGTTGCGGTGGGCGGCGATCAGGTCGTCCAGCGCCAGCATGGCCAGGCGCTGGCCGGCGTCCCAGCGGTTGAAGCCGTCGGAGTCGTTGGCCAGCAGGAAGGCGAGGTCCTCGCGGCCGTAGGGGAAGCGCAACTTCACCGGCGCCGAGAAGCCGCGCGCCAGCGAAGGCACCGGCGCCTCGGCGACGTCGGTGAACAGGAACTCCTGCTCCGCCTCGCGCAGGTGGATCACGGCGTCGCTGCCCAAGGCCTCGCCGTCCAGGGTCAGCGACAGGTCGCGGCCGCTCTTGGTGCCCACGAGGCCCAGGCGCACCGGGATATGCAGCGGCTGCTTGTCGGGCTGGCCGGGGGTCGCCGGGGTGCGCTGGCGCAGGATCAGGCGATACTCGGCCCTGGCGTAGTCGTACTCGCCGAAGGCGTCGATCTCCGGGGTGCCAGCCTGGGAGTACCAGCGCATGAACTGGGAGAGGTCGAGCCCCGAGGCCTCTGCCATGCAGCCGACGAAGTCCTCGATGGTCACCGCCTGGCCGTCGAAGCGCGCGAAGTAGCGATCGGCTCCGCGACGGAAGGCCTCCTCCCCCACCAGGTTGGCCAGCATGCGCACCACCTCGGCCCCCTTCTCGTAGATGGTCAGGGTGTAGAAGTTGCTGATCTCGATGTAGTGGTCGGGGCGCACCGGGTGGGCGGTGGGGCCGGCGTCCTCGGCGAACTGGGCGGTGCGGAAGAAGGCGACGTCCTCGATGCGCTTGACCGCCGGGGAGTTGGTGTCGGCGGAGAAGCACTGGTCGCGGTAGACGGTGAAGCCCTCCTTGAGGGAGAGCTGGAACCAGTCGCGGCAGGTCACCCGGTTCCCGGACCAGTTGTGGAAGTACTCGTGGGCGACGATGCTCTCGACCCGCTGGAAGGCCGCATCGGTCGCGGTATGGGGGTGGGTCAGCACCGCCGCCGAGTTGAAGATGTTGAGCCCCTTGTTCTCCATGGCGCCCATGTTGAAGTCGTTGACCGCCACGATCATGAAGAGGTCGAGGTCATACTCGCGGCCGTAGGCCCGCTCGTCCCAGCGCATGGCGCGCTTGAGCGAGGCCATGGCGTGGTCGGTCTTGTCGAGGTTCTCCTCCTCCACCCAGATCTGCAGGGTCACCTCGCGACCGCTGGCGGTGGTGAAGGCGTCCTCGACCTTCCTCAGGTCACCGGCCACCAGGGCGAACAGGTAGCTGGGCTTGGGATGCGGGTCCTCCCAGGTCACGAAATGGCGGCCGTTCGGCAGCTCGCCGCGCTCCACCGGGTTGCCGTTGGAAAGCAACACCGGCTCGCCGGCGCCACCGATCACCGTCGTGGCGAAGGTGGCCATGACGTCGGGGCGGTCCGGGTAGAAGGTGATGCGCCTGAAGCCCTCTGCCTCGCACTGGGTGCAGTACATGCCGTTGGAGAGGTAGAGCCCCTCCAGGGCGGTGTTGGCCTCGGGGGCGATGGTCACCTCGGTGTCCAGGTGGAAGCGCTCGGGCACCCGGTGCACCGTCAGCCGCGCCTCGTCCCGGGCGTACTCGTCCGCCTCCAGCGGCTCCCCGTCGAGGGCGATCGACTCGAGGGTCAGGCCCTCGCCGTCGAGCACCAGCGGCTCGCCCGCCTCGCGCTCGGGGTGGCGCTCGAGGTGCAGGCGCGCCTTGACCCGGGTGGCGGCGGGACCGAGGTCGAAGGTGAGCTCGGTATGGGTGACGCGGTAGGCAGGGGGACGGTAGTCGCTCAGGTAGGTCGCCTGGGGGTCGGACATGCGGGATGCTCCAGTCGGGAATTGCGGCCATTGTACGGCGCCGCGCCCCCCGAGCTCAAAGCACCCCTCAGAGCGCCGGCTCCGGCCGGGTCACGATCCAGGCCCCGAGCAGTGCGAGGCCTGCGATCAGCGAAAGCTTGAGCCACAGCAGGCTTACGGAGAGCGCCAGCACCAGCATCGACAGCGCCAGCATGGTGGCGGCCAGCCACTTGGCGTGGCGGGGAATCGACCGCTCTTCCTCCCAGGCCACCACGGCGGGGCCAAAGCGGGGGTGTTCGCGAATCCACCGGGCGAAGCGTGGCGAGCCACGAGAGGCAGCCCACACCGCCAGCAGCATGAAGCAGGTGGTAGGCATCAGCGGCACGAAGGCACCAACCACGCCCAGCGCAAAGCTCACCCAGGCCAGAACGAGATAAAAGGTGCGGCGCACTGACGGCATGAGGGCCCTCCCGGTCGAATCCACAAGGCAGCCGTGACAACTGGCGACTTTCATTCAAGCGCATTTCCTGCCGGCTTGCCAATCGGCTGCCCCTATGGGGTCGGTTATCGCGTCCTGGAAGAGAAAAGCCCGCCGGGGGGCGGGCTTGTGGGCGAAGCCTGCCGGCCTCACTGGATGGGGATCTCACGGCGGTTGGACTTCGCCTCGCCGCTGCGCGGGACCGTCACCGTCAGGACGCCGTTGGCGAAAGAGGCCTTGATCTCCTCGCCCTTGGCATCCGCCGGCAGGTCGAGCACCCGGCGGAAGCTGCCGTAGGCGCGCTCCACGCGCTGATAGCGATCCTCGTTGGTGGTGCTCTCCTGGCGCTTCTCGCCCTCGATGATGAGGCGCTGATCGTCGAGGGTCAGCTTGATGTCCTTCTCCTCCACGCCCGGCACCTCGACGGTGATCACGTACTCCCGGTCGCGCTCGGCAATATCTAGCTGGGGACGCAGCAGCGCCGGCATGTCGCCGATGCCCCCCTCCAGCGAGGGCATTCCGAACTGGCGCATGACGTTGTCCATCCAGCGATCCAGTTCCTGATGCATGCCCATCAGCGGCGACAGTTGGCCGCGCCGCGGCTGCTCGACCGGAGCGCCGGCAGCGGGAGCGTCGTTTGCCTCGCTCTTGAACCAGTTCCAGGGAGAGAACTTCTGCAGATTCATACGCCACCTCCTTCGTTCGAACATGACGCAAACCTCGAAAGGTACTGCCTGCCTACATTCCCGGAAATAGTGGCATGTGCGCGACTTTCAAGGGGCTGCGCCGCCTTTGGCCTGGGTCAAAGGCGGCTGGCAGCGGCCTCGGTTCAGTCGCGGAAGTTGTCGAACTGCAGCGGCAGGTCGGGGCCCTGCTCGCCGCGCAGCAGCGCCATGACCGCCTGGAGGTCGTCGCGCTTCTTGCCGGTGACACGCACCTTCTCGCCCTGGATCTGGGCCTGCACCTTGAGCTTGGAATCCTTGATGCGCTTGACGATATCCTTGGCCTCCTTCTGCTCCAGGCCCTGCTTGAGGTGGGCCTGCTGGCGGGCGCGCACGCCGGAGAGCACCGGCTCCTGGACGTCGAGGCAGCGGGCGTCGATGCCGCGACTGATCAGCTTGCCGCGCAGCACATCGAGCATCTGCTTGAGCTGGAAGTCCACCTCGGCCTCGAGGCTCACGGTGTCGCCCTCCAGGGTGAAGCTGGCGTCGACGCCCTTGAAGTCGAAGCGCGACTGGATCTCGCGGTTGGCCTGGTCGACGGCGTTGCTGGCCTCGTGCTTGTCGAACTCGGAGACGATATCGAAGGAGGGCATGGCGGCTCCTGGCGGGTCGGAAGGATGGCGCGATTCTATCAGGACGCGGCGGCGTCCGCCTCCAGCGCCTTGACCATCTGCCAGGCGGCGCAGCCATCCTCGTAGTACTCCGGCAGCCAGCGCTCGAGCCGGAAGCCCATGCGCCGATAGAGGGCCAGGGCCACGCGGTTGTCGGCACGCACCTCCAGCCCCAGGCGGGCGCTGCCCCGTGCCCGGGCGGCCCCCTCCAGCGCCTCCAGCAGCCGGCGCCCCAGGCCGCCGCCCCGGGCGTCGGGATGCACGCAGAAGGAGTAGAGCCGCGCCCGGCCGCTGCCGCGGCGGAACAGCAGGATCCCGTAGCCCAGCAGCCGGGCCGGCGCGAGTGCCTCGGGGTCGGGGGCGCGCTCCAGCACCCAGGTTTCGGCATGGGCGCGATTGAGCAGGTGCCAGAGCTGGCGGCGGCTGAAGCGGTCGCCGGTGAAGGCGCTCTCCTCCAGGCGATGGAGGGCGTCGAGGTCGTGGCCGGCGGCCCGGCGCAGGTGAAGGGTCATGGGGCGCTCCGCGTCTGACACGGCGATTCTGGTGGGGCGCGCGAGCGTTGTCACCGGGGCGTTAACATGAAATCTTTTCAATCAGAGAGACGCTTGTCGCCACCGCGACCCCGGCGCATGCTGGCCGCTGCCCGGCCGCGTGCCGCGCCGAGCACGAGGGGCTGGTGGTGATCGGCGACGGCCTCTACGGCGTCGACCTCAAGCAGGCCGGCGAGCGCGTGGTGGTGATCGAGGTCAACGACAACCCCAACGTCGACGCCGGCCTCGAAGGACAGCGTGCTGGGACGCGGCCTCTATGGGGGCATCATGGGGGTCTTCCTCTCGCGCATGGAGGCGCGGGTGCGCCAGGGGAGCTGACGCGAGGCCAAGGCTCGCGTATGCTGGCGCCTTCCTAGACAAGCCTTGTACAGCACATGGAGCCAGGATGAACGATCGCGAGTCCCGCCACCGCCAGGCGATGCAGAAACTCAAGTCCCGGGTCGACGAGAAGGTGGCCGCCGCCACCGAGCAGCGCGGCCTGCTGCTGGTCTTCACCGGCAACGGCAAGGGCAAGACCACCGCCGCCTGGGGCACCGTCACCCGCGCCCTGGGCTACGGCTACCGCGTCGGAGTGGTGCAGTTCATCAAGGGCCAGTGGGAGTGCGGCGAGCGCGAGCGGCTGGTGGAGGATCCCAACCTCGAGGTCGCCATCATGGGTACCGGCTTCACCTGGGAGACCCAGAACCGCGAGGCGGACACCGCCGCCTGCCGGGAGGTGTGGGCCGAGGCCGAGCGTATGCTGGCCGACCCCGAGGTCTACCTGGTGGTGCTCGACGAGATCACCTACATGCTCAAGTTCGGCTACCTGGACATCGACACCGTCCGGCGTGCCATCGAGAACCGCCCCGCCGAGCAGACGGTGATCGTCACCGGGCGCAACGCCCACCGCGACCTCACCGCCATGGCCGACACCATCACCGAGATGCAGGAGGTGCGCCACGCCTTCAACGCCGGCCTCCAGGCCCGCCGCGGCATCGACTACTGACCCGAACACCCAAGGCCCCTAGCAGGGGGCCTTGGGCATACGCGGGGGGAAGCCCCGGCCTCAGCCGTCGAAGGGGTTGCGCAGCACGATGGTCTCGTTGCGGTCGGGGCCCGTGGAGATGATGTCGATGGAGGTGCCCGTCTTCTCCTCCAGGAAGCTGATGTAGGAGCGCGCGTTGGCCGGCAGGTCCTCGACCTGGCGCACCCCCAGGGTGGACTCGCTCCAGCCCGGCAGGTCCTCGTAGAGCGGCTCGATGGCTTCGTACCCTTCGGAGTCCACCGGGGTGTCGAGCACCTCGCCGTCCTTGCTGCGGTAGCCGACGCAGACGCGGATGTTTTCCAGGCCGTCGAGCACGTCGAGCTTGGTCAGGCAGAGGCCGGAGACCGAGTTGATCTGCACCGCATGGCGCAGGGCCACGGCGTCGAACCAGCCGCAGCGCCGCGGGCGGCCGGTGGTGGCGCCGAACTCGTGGCCCTTCTCGGCCAGGTGGCGGCCATGGTCGTCGAACAGCTCGGTGGGGAAGGGGCCGGAGCCGACCCGCGTGGTGTAGGCCTTGGTGATGCCCAGCACGTAGTCGAGGTAGAGCGGCCCCACGCCGGAGCCGGTGGCGGTACCGCCAGCGGTGGTGTTGGAACTGGTGACGAAGGGGTAGGTGCCATGGTCGATATCGAGCAGCGAGCCCTGGGCGCCCTCGAATAGGATGTTCTCGCCGTTGCGGCGCACGCCGTGCACCAGGCCCACGGTGTCGGCCACCATGGGGCGCAGCTCCTCGGCCATCCGCATGGCGCTGTCGAGCACCTCCTGGAAGTCCACCGCCGCCTCGCCGTGGTAGTTGACCAGCACGAAGTTGTGGTAGTCCAGCACCTCGCCAAGCTTGGAGGCGAAGCGCTCGCGATGGAGCATGTCGCCCAGGCGCAGGCCGCGGCGGGCCACCTTGTCCTCGTAGGCCGGGCCGATGCCACGGCCGGTGGTGCCGATCTTGGCCACGCCGCGGGCCTTCTCCCGGGCCTGGTCGAGGCGCACGTGGTAGGGCAGGATCAGCGGGCAGGCCGGCGACAGGCGCAGGCGCTCGCGCACCGGCACGCCCTTCTCCTCCAGCTCGCGGATCTCCTTGATCAGCGCCTCGGGAGACAGCACCACGCCGTTGCCGATGACGCACATCTTGTCGGGCCGCAGGATGCCGGAGGGGATCAGGTGGAGGACGGTCTTCTCGCCGTCGATCACCAGGGTATGGCCGGCATTGTGGCCGCCCTGGAAGCGCACCACCGCGTCCGCGGATTCGGTGAGCAGGTCGACGACCTTGCCCTTGCCCTCGTCACCCCACTGGGTGCCCAGTACGACTACGTTCTTGCCCATTGCTCTCTCGTCTCTCGTTGCCGCGCGGCGGCGGGCCGTCGCGCCAAGGTGGTAACCCAGTCTACAGTGTCACGGCCTGCCACCGGCCATCGGCCTGCACCAGCTCACGGTCGCAGCGATGCGCCTCGGGTCCGGTGCGCTGCCCGGGCAGCGCCTGGACCACGCGTTCGCCCCGAGCGCGCAGCGCCATCACGGCCTCCGCCAGCCCCTCGCCCTCGGCGGGTGCCCAGATACCCTCGCGGGGCGGCTCCGCCGGGGAGAGCGTGGCCAGCTGCTTGAGGTCCATGGAGAAGCCGGTGGCCGGGCGGGCGCGGCCGAAGGCGCGCCCGGTATCGTCATAGCGGCCACCCTTGGCCAGCGCCTGGCCGTAGCCGGGCACGTAGGCGGCGAACATCATGCCGGTGTGGTACGCATAGCCGCGCAGCTCGCCGAGGTCGAGGTAGAGCGCCACCTCGGGGTGGGCCGCCAGCACGCCGCGCAGCAGGGCGCGCAGCTGCTCCAGCGCCGCGGCCACCGGGGCGGGCGCCTCGGCGAAGGCCTCGCGGGCCTCGTCGAGCACCTCCACGCCGCCGTGCAGGCGCCCCAGCGCCATGAACATCTCGGCCAGCGCCGGGTCCGCTACGCTCTCTGCGACCCTGGCTGCCAGCTCGCCGGGGGACTTCAGCTCCAGCGCCTCGAACATCGCCCGTTCGGCGTCGGCGTCGAGGCCGGCGGCCTCCACCAGGCTGCGGTAGATGCCGATGTGCCCCAGCGCCAGGTGCAGCTCCTCGGCGCCGGCCGCGGAGAGCGAGGCCAGCGCCAGGTTGAGAATCTCCAGGTCGGCCTCGAGGCCGGCGTGGCCGAACAGCTCGACGCCCACCTGCACCGGGCTGCGGCCGCCCTGGTGCTGGTCCGGGGTGGCGCGCAGCACGTTGGTGCAGTAGCACAGCCGCACCGGGCCCTGGCGCTTGAGAGAGTGGGCGTCCATGCGGGCCACCTGGGGGGTGACGTCGGCGCTGATGCCCATCATGCGGCCGGTGAGCTGGTCGGTGAGCTTGAAGGTCTGCAGCGCCAGGTCCGAGCCGGTGCCGGTCAGCAGGGAGTCGAGGAACTCCGCGGTGGGCGGCATCACCTGGTCGTAGCCCCAGCGATGGTAGAGGTCGAGCAGCGCCCGGCGCAGCTCCTCCATGCGGCTCGCCTGGGGCGGCAGCACCTCGTCCATGCCGTCGGGCAGCAGCCAGCGGTCAGCGATGGTCATGTGAATCTTCCTGCAAGGCAGTGAATGGCCTGAAAACGGTCGCTCCGGCCGAGAGGGCGGGCGCGCGCCGAGGCGGGTAACGGCCACAAAAAAACCGGGCCACGCCCGGTTTCAGGAGTCTACCACGTTTGCGCCGGGGATGAACCCCGGCGCGTCTCGCCGTCACTCCTCGTCGTCGGAGGGCACGGCGCTCTTCAGGTAGCGGAAGAAGTCGCTGGAGGGGTCGACCACCAGCATGTTGCCGTCACCCTCGAAGCTCTCGCGGTAGGCGTTGAGGCTGCGCCAGAAGGCGAAGAACTCGGCGTCACCCTCGTAGGCCTCGGCGTAGATCGCCGCGGCCTCGGCGTCACCCTCACCGCGCAGGGTCTCGGCACGCTCGCTGGCCTGGGCCAGCAGCACCTGGCGGCGCCGGTCGGCGTTGGCGCGGATGCGCTCGGCCTCCTCCTGGCCCTGGGCGCGCCACTCGCGGGCCTCCCGCTCGCGCTCGGAGCGCATGCGCTCGTAGACCGCCGAGGAGACATCCTCGGGCAGGTCGATGCGCTTGACGCGGATGTCGCGGATCGACACGCCCAACTCGTCACGCATCAGCTGGTCGAGGTCCTCGGTAGGCCCGGTCATCAGGTCATCGCGGCGTTCGGCGATGATCTGCTGCAGGTCCAGGCGGCCGAACTCGTTACGCAGGCTCTCGTCGACACGCGGCTGGATCAGGCGCTGGGCCATCAACTCGTCGCCGGCCGTGGCCTCGTAGTACTGGGTCGGGTTGACCACCTGCCACTTGACGTAGGAGTCGACGATCACCGCCTTCTGCTCCAGGGTCAGGTAGCGGCTGGGGTCGGTATCCAGGGTCAGCACCCGGGTATCGAACTTGCGCACGGTCTGGGTGATCGGCACCTTCACGTGCAGGCCGGGCTGGATGTTCTCCTCGATCACCTCGCCGAAGCGCAGCTTGACGGCGCGCTGGGTCTCGTCGACCACGTAGAGGGTATTGCTGGCCAGCCAGGCGACGGCGGCGAGGCCGCCGACGATAAGCAGGGAACGATTGTTGATCATTTAGCGGCCCTCCCTGCGGATTCCACCGGTGTTGCTTCCGTTGCCGGACGACGAGGAGGACGATGCCCCCTGGGCCGAGCGCAAGCGCTCCAGCACCCGCGGGTCGAGCTCGCCCTCTTCCCCCTGTTCCGCGCCGGCGGAGCCGCCATCGCGCATCTGGTCGAGGGGCAGGTACATCAGCGGCGAGTCGTCGGCGACGTCCACCAATACCTTCGGCGTGCTGCCGAAGACCTCGGCGACGGCGTCGAGGTAGAGGCGCTCGCGCATGATGGCCGGCGAGTCCTGGTACTGGCCGAGCAGCGCCGTGAAGCGGCTGGCCTGGCCGCGGGCCTCGGCGACCACAGCCTCGCGATAACCCTGGCCCTGCTCGACGACACGCTGGGCCTGGCCCTGGGCCTCGGGGATGATGGCGTTGGCGTAGGCCATGCCCTCGTTGATGGTGCGCTGGCGATCCTCGCGGGCCCGGATCACGTCATCGAAGGCGTCGATGACCTGGTCCGGCGCCGAGGTGGACTCGATGTTGATGGTCTGCAGGCGGATGCCGGTACCGTAGCTGTCCTGGTAGGACTGCAAACGGCTTGCCACCGAGCTGCCGAGAATCTCGCGGCCCGAGGTCAGGATGTCGATCATGTCGGTACCGCCGACCACGTGGCGCAGCGCGCTGTCCAGGGCGTTCTCGATGGAGACCTGCGGGTCACGCACGTTGAGCACGAAGTCGCGCGGGTCGGCGACCTGGTACTGGGCCGAGATCTCGACCTCGACGATGTTCTCGTCGCGGGTCAGCATCGACTGGGTCTGGGTCAGCGAGCGCACGCGGGTCACGTTGACCATGCGCACGTCGTCGATCAGCGGCGGGTTCCACTGCAGGCCGGGGTTGACCACCTCGAGGAACTTGCCGAAGCGCAGCACCACGCCGCGCTCCGACTGGTCCACCAGGTAGAAGCCCGAGGCGCCCCAGATGGCCAGCGCCACCACCACCAGCAGGCCCGGCAGGGTGAAGGGGTTGCGCGGCTTGCCGCCCCCCTTCTTGCCGCCACCACCCTTCTTGCCGCCGCGGCCGCCGAGCATGCGGTTGAGCTTGTCCTGAAACTTCTTCAGGGCCTCGTCCAGGTCCGGTGGCTGGTTGCCACCGCCTCCACCGCCGCTGCCACCGCCGCGACGCCCCCCTCCCCCGCTCCAGGGGTCGTGCTGATTGCCACCACCGCCAGGCTCATTCCAGGCCATAGGTCTTCTCCACTCTGCGTTGCTGCCCCGGCCGCTCGCACGGCGACCCGGGCCTCGGTTGCGATCCTGTCGTGTTGCTGTCCCTGCACCCTAGTCGGAGGTGTCCTCCCAGGCCTCGCGCGCCTGCAGCGAGGTTGGCAGATAGTCCTCGGCGCGTTCGCCCAGCCGCGCCATCAGCTGCAGGAAATCGCGGCGCGGCAGGCGAACCTGGAGCCGCGTGCGGCCGCCCTCGTCGAAGCGCTCGTCGCGCACCGCACCGAGCTCGTGGAGGCCGGCGCGCAGCCGGCCCTGCTCGGGGGAGAGGGTCAGCGGGAAATCGATGACGTCCTCGGCCAGGCGCTCGGCCAGGGCCTGCTCCAGCAGCTCGAGGCCGCGGCCCTCGCGGGCGGAGAGCCACACCACCTCGGGGCGCCCGTCACCGTCGCGCTCGAGGCGAGGGGCGCTGTCGAGCAGGTCGATCTTGTTCATCACCTTGAGCATCGGCACCTCCAGGGCACCGATCTCGTCGAGCACCGCCTCCACCTGCTCCACATTGCGCTCGCGGTCGGGATCGGCGGCGTCGATGACATGCACCAGCAGGGTAGCCTCGGTGGCCTCCTGCAGGGTGGCCTGGAAGGCCTCCACCAGCTTGTGCGGCAGGTGGCGGATAAAACCCACGGTGTCGGCCATCACCACCGGCCCCACGTCCTCGATCTCCAGGCGCCGCAGCGTCGGGTCGAGGGTAGCGAAGAGCTGGTCGGCCGCATAGACCTTCGATTCGGTGAGGGCGTTGAACAGCGTTGACTTGCCGGCGTTGGTGTAGCCCACCAGCGAGACGCTGGGAATCTCGGCCCGGGCCCGGGAGCGACGGTTCTGCTCGCGCTGGCCGCGCACCTTGTCGAGTCGCCGGTGGATCGCCTTGATGCGCCCGCGCAGCAGGCGGCGGTCGGTCTCGAGCTGGGTCTCGCCGGGGCCGCGCAGGCCGATGCCCCCCTTCTGGCGCTCCAGGTGGGTCCAGCCGCGCACCAGGCGGGTCGACATGTACTCCAGCTGGGCCAGCTCCACCTGCAGCTTGCCCTCGTGGGTCCGCGCCCGCTGGGCGAAGATGTCGAGGATCAGGCCGGTACGGTCGAGCACGCGACACTTGAGCTCGCGCTCGAGGTTGCGCTCCTGGGAGGGGCTCAGGGCGTGATTGAAGATGACCAGCTCGGCGCCATGCACCGCCAGCGCCTCGCGCAGCTCCTCCACCTTGCCGGAGCCCACGAAGGTTCGCGGGTCCGGCCGGTGGCGGCTGCCGGTCAGCAGGGTGGCCGGCTCGGCCCCCGCGGAGCGCACCAGCTCCAGGAACTCGCCCGGATCCTCGCGCTCCTGCTCGTCATGGAAGTCGACATGGACGAGTACCGCCGTCTCACCGGCGTCGGGACGTTCAAAAAACAAACATTACCTCACTGGCCTTCCTGCGCGGCGGCAGGATCCTGGGGCGGCAGACGCACGTTGCGCGACGGCACCACGGTGGAGATCGCGTGCTTGTAGACCATCTGGCTGACGGTGTTGCGCAGCAGGATCACGAACTGGTCGAACGACTCGATCTGGCCCTGCAGCTTGATGCCGTTCACCAGGAAGATCGATACCGGGATGCGCTCCTTGCGCAGGATGTTCAGGTACGGATCTTGAAGGGACTGCCCTTTGGACATGTTGCTCTCCCTGGAATTGTCTCTGGGGGTTGGGTTGTTGGGATTCTGGGGCCCATCGTGGGGCCCGGCCAGCGGCCTGCCGAACACCGTATCTTACGCTAAGTGCCGAATTGGCGCACCAGTTTCAGCACCTCGGCCAGGGGGTCGCCACCCAGGGGGTCGATCCAGTGCAGCCCCTCCCAGCCGCGCATCCAGGTCAACTGGCGCTTGGCAAGCTGACGGGTGGCGACGATGCCACGATGCTCGAGCCCGGCGCGGTCGACCTCGCCGTCGAGGTACTCCCATACCTGACGATATCCCACGCTCTTCATCGCGGGGAGCGCGGGCGACAGATCGCCGCGGGCCCGGAGCGCCGCGACCTCCTCGATCAGGCCCTGCACCAGCATGGCCCGGAAGCGCTCGGCGATGCGCTCGTGCAGCACGCGCCGGTCACCCGGCGCGAGCCCTATCGACAGCGTGCGCCAGGGAAAGGTTTCCGGGCGCTGCTCGGCCCACAGCTCGCTCAGCGTTCGCCCGCTCAGGCGATGGACCTCCAGCGCCCGCAGCAGCCGCTGGGGGTCGTTGGGGTGGATACGCGCCGCGGAGGCGGGATCGATGCGACCGAGCTCGGCGTGCAGGGCGGCGAGGCCGCGGGCCTCGAGCTCTGCCTCGAGCTCGGCGCGCACCGCCGGATCGGCGCTCGGCAGGTTGGCGACCCCGAAGAGCAGCTGGCGCAGGTACATCATGGTACCGCCCACCAGCAGCGGCACCCGGCCGACGGCACTGATCTCGCGCATCTCGGCGAGGGCGTCCTCGCGGAAGTCGGCCGCCGAGTAGGGCTCGGCCGGATCGCGGATATCGATCAGCCGATGCGGCGCGCGGGCCAGCTCCTCGGCGGAGGGCTTGGCGCTGCCGATGTCCATGTCGCGGTAGACCATGGCCGAGTCGACGCTGATCAGCTCGACCCCCAGGCGCTCGTGGAGCGCAATGGCGAGATCGGTCTTGCCGGCGGCGGTGGGCCCCATCAGCAGGATGGCGGGGGGTCGGGTATCCGGCATCGGGTTCTCAGGCTCTCTCTGACTTGGAGCAGAGAAGCTTACCCGGCGGCAGGCCTGCGAGAAGGCGCTGTGACCCCATCCCTGGGCGCTACCGATGCCACCCCTGGCATAGGACCTCCTCTTCGGCCTGCCCCCGGCGCTTCTCGCCACGCAGGTGGATAAGGTGTCTACTGCCCCCTCATGAAGAGGCGGTCCAGCTGCTTCATACTCATCTCGGTCCAGGTGGGGCGGCCGTGGTTGCACTGGCCACTGCGCTCGGTGCGCTCCATGTCGCGCAGCAGGGCGTTCATCTCCTCCAGGGTCAGGCGGCGGTTGGCGCGCACGCTGCCGTGGCACGCCATGGTGGAGAGCAGCTCGTTGATGTGCGCCTCGAGGCGGTCGGAGCGACCGTAGCGCTCCAGGTCGGCGAGCATCTCGCGCACCAGCGGCTCGACGTCGGCGTCGGCCAGCAGCGCCGGCACCTGGCGCACCAGCAGCGTCTCGGGGCCGGCGACATCGAGCTCCACCCCCAGGCGGGCGAAGGCCTCGCGCTCCCCCTCGGCGGTGGCCACCTCGGCGGGGCTCGCGGCCAGCGACACCGGCACCAGCAGCGGCTGGGCCTGGAGCCGCCCGCCGTGCACCTGGGTCTTCATGCGCTCGTAGACGATACGCTCGTGGGCGGCGTGCATGTCCACCAGAATCAGGCCGCGCTCGCTCTGGGCCAGGATATAGACGCCGTGCAGCTGGGCGATGGCGTAGCCCAGGGGCGGCGCCCGGGTATCGTCCGCCTCGGGCAACGGCTCGCGGCGAGCGGCCTGCATCGCCTGGCGCTCGGCCAGGGCCAGCCCGGCGGCGGCACCGCCGGCCCCCGGCGCCGCCGGCTGCGGGGTGAGCAGGTGCTCCTCATGTTCCGGGTGCAGGTTGCGGTAGCCCTCCATAAAGGCCCGCACCCTGTCGGGCGTTACCTTGCCCCCCTCTTCCCGCCCCGGCAGCGCCATGGGCTGCTGCTGCCAGCGCCCTACGGGCTCGGCAACCCCCTCGGGCGGCCGGGTCTCGCCGCCCTCGGGCGCCGCCTCGTCCTCGGCCGGGTCGACGGCGCCGGCCTGGCCCGCCCGCGCCTCGCCCAGCGCCCGATGCAGGCTTGAGAAGAGGAAGTCGTGGACCAGGCGGCCGTCGCGGAAGCGCACCTCGTGCTTGGTGGGGTGGACGTTGACGTCCACCACCGCGGGGTCGACCTCCAGGTAGAGCACGAACACCGGATGGCGACCATGGAAGAGCACGTCGCGGTAGGCCTGGCGCACGGCGTGGGCCACCAGGCGGTCGCGCACCACCCGGCCGTTGACGAAGAAGTACTGCTGGTCCGCCTGGGCCCGGGAGTGGGTGGGCAGGCCCACCCAGCCCCACAGCCGCAGGCCCGGGGCGGCGATGTCCAGGTGCAGGGCGTGCTCGAGGAAGGCCTTGCCCAGCAGGGCGGCGATGCGCCGCTCGCGGGAGGCCGGGTCGTCGCCGGGGCGCAGCTGGTGGAGGGTCTTCTGGTTGTGGCGCAGGGTCCAGCCGATGTCGTAGCGGGAGAGCGCCTGGCGGCGGAAGGCCTCTTCGACGTGGCCGAACTCGGTCTTCTCGGTGCGCAGGAACTTGCGCCGCGCCGGCGTGTTGAAGAAGAGGTCACGCACCGTCACCGAGGTGCCGCGGGGGTGCGGTGCCGGGCTGACCCGCGGCTCCATCTGGCGCCCCTCGGCCACCACCCGCCAGCCGGCGGTGGGATCCTCGTCGACATTGGAGACCAGCTCCAGGCGCGACACCGAGCCGATGGAGGCGAGCGCCTCGCCGCGAAAGCCGAGGCTCGCCACCCCCTCGAGCTCCTCCAGCGAGGCGATCTTGCTGGTGGCGTGGCGCGACAGCGCCAGCGGCAGGTCCTCCTCGCCGATGCCGCTGCCGTCGTCGCGTACCCGGATCAGCCGCGCGCCGCCCGCCTCCAGCTCCACCTCGATGCGCGAGCTGCCGGCGTCGATGGCGTTCTCCACCAGCTCCTTGACCACCGAGGCGGGGCGCTCCACCACCTCGCCGGCGGCGATCTGGTTGGCCAGACGCGGGTCCAGGACCCGGATGCGGCGTTGTTCGGTCATATCACTCCACGAAAGCTGGAAGCTGGAAGCTGGAAGCTGGAAGCTGGAAGCTGGAAGCTGGAAGCTGGAAGGTATCATGTCGCCACCGGCGCCTGAATCGAGGCTTACCCTCTAGCTTCCAGCCGCGAAGCGGCGCTCTTCCAGCTTAAAGCTCACGAGCGTGGGA
>JBKHEO010000046.1:0-15885 GCA_046540755.1 Halomonas sp.
TCGCCGCCCGCCTTCCGCGACGCCTGAGAGCCGTTCAGAAGGCGGCGATCTCCTCGGCGGTCAGCTCGCGCCACTCGCCCTCGGGCAGCTCGCCCAGCGCCAGCGGGCCGATCGCCTCGCGGTGCAGGGCGACCACATGGTGGCCGATAGCCGCGAACATCCGCTTCACCTGGTGATATTTGCCCTCGAAGAGGGTCAGCTCTGCGATGGTGGGCTCGCGCATGGCGAGCTCGGCCGGGCGGGTCGGCTTCTCCTCGCCGTCGAGCAGCACCCCTTCGGAAAAGCGCGCCACGGCATCCTCGAGGGCAGCCCCCTCGAGCGGGTCGGCCAGGGACACCCGATAGACCTTGCCGCAGCGGTGCTTCGGGGATGTCACCCGGTGGGACCACTGCCCGTCATCGGTGAGCAGCACCAGGCCGGTGGTATCCACGTCCAGCCGACCCACCGGCTGCAGACGCTCCACCTTGGGCAGCTCGATCAGGTCGATGGCCCGGGGGTAGAGCGTGCGTCGCGCCGTGCACTCCACCCCGGCCGGCTTGTGCAGCATCACATAGCGCAGGCCCACCAGGGCCAGCGGCTGGCCGTTCCAGGTCACCCGGCGCGAGGCGTCGACCTGGGTGGCGGGGTTCTTGACCACCTCGCCATCGACACTCACCTCGCCGCGGTGCATCGCCTTCTTGGCCAGGCTGCGTGTCAGTTCCGTGGTCTCGGCAAGGAAACGATCGAGCCGCATCAGTTGCCCACCCCGTCGGCGAGGCGGAAGTGGTCGGCGTCTCGCCAGGCCGGGAACTTCTCGCGGAAGGCCTGAAGCTCCTCCAGCGACAGCGTCCCGGTCTTGACGAAAGGGGTGCCCTCGGGTTCGTCGATGAGCGCCTCACCCTTGGCATTCACCAGCATGGAATCGCCGGCATAGGGCAACCCCCTGGCGTCCTCGCCGACGCGGTTCACCCCGATCACCGGGCAGAGGTTCTCGATGGCCCGTGCCTGCAGGAGGATACGCCAGGGGTGACGGCGCGGGCCCGGCCAGTTGGCCACGCACAGCAGGGCGTCATACTCGAAGTGCTCGCCCTCGCCGGGCTGCTGGCGCAGCCATACCGGAAAGCGCAGGTCGTAACAGACGCTGAGCAGGATCCGGAATCCCTTGAGCTCGACGATGACCCGCTCATGGCCCATGGCGTAGCGCTCGTGCTCCCCGGCCATGCGGAACAGGTGGCGCTTGTCGTAGGTGGCGATGGAGCCGTCGGGCCGCGCCCAAACCAGGCGGTTGAAGTAGTCGCCGTGCTCCAGGATCGCCACGCTGCCGGTGACCACGCAGCCTCGCTGCCAGGCCTGTTCGCGCAACCAAGCCACGGTGGCGCTCTCCTCCATGGGCTCGGCCATCTCCCGGGAGTTCATGGTGAAGCCGGTGGCGAACATCTCCGGCAGCACGATCAGGTCGGTGTGATCACGCCCCAGATCGCCCAGGGTCTCCTCCAGCATCCGGCAGTTGGCGACCGGATCCTCCCAGCGCAGGTCGCACTGCACCAGGGTGGTTGTGAGTTCGCTCATGGGGGACTCCCGTCCGCTGGTTGTGGTGGCCATCAGCCTAACCCAGTGATTCGCCGACGTCAGCCGGGGCATGGGGGGCATGGCGGGGAAGCCGCTAGCCTGCTAAGTTAACGACGTCCTGATTCGGCTAAGAGGCCTTCATGTCCGCTCCTCCCGTGTCCCTGCCCGACCGCGAGGCCACCCAGGGTGTCGCCTTCGGGCTGGGCGCCTATATCGCCTGGGGCTGCTTCCCGCTGTTCTTCGCCCTCTTTGACGGCGTGCCGGCCTTCGAGATCCTCATCCACCGAGTGCTGTGGTCATGCCTCTTCCTGGTGGGGCTGGTCACCTTGCTGGGCCGCTGGGGGCCGATTCGCGCCGCCCTGGGCGAGCCCCGCCGGCTGGGACGGGTGCTGGGCTGCGCGGTGCTGATCGCGATCAACTGGGGACTCTACATCTTTGCCGTGGAAACCCGCCACGTGCTTCAGGCGAGCCTCGGCTACTTCATGACCCCGCTGGTCAACGTGGCGCTTGGCCTGCTGGTGTTGCGCGAGACCATGCATCGTCTGCAGGCGGTCGCCGTGGGCCTGGCGGCACTGGCGATCTCCCTGCAGCTGGTGATGCTCGGCGAGCTTCCCTGGATCAGCCTGACCCTGGCCTTCTCCTTCGGCACCTACGGCCTGTTGCGCAAGCAAGTACCACTGGACGGCCTCTCGGGGCTCTTCGTGGAGACCCTGCTGCTGCTGCCGCTGGCCCTGTTGACCCTGGGCTGGCTGACCCATGCCGAGCTGTCCCACTTCCTGGGGGGCACCCGCAACACCCTGCTGCTGATCGCCAGCGGGGTCATCACCGCCCTGCCGCTGCTCGCCTTCGCCGGGGCGGCGCGGCGGCTTCGCCTGGCCACCCTGGGGTTTTTGATGTATATCAACCCCACCATCCAGTTCCTCATCGCCCTGCTGGTGTTCGGCGAGCCATTGAGCGGCGTACAGCTGGCCACCTTCACGCTGATCTGGACGGGCCTGGCGCTCTACTCCTGGTCGGCCTGGCAGAGCCGGCCGCGGGAAACGTCCACCGCCTAACATCGCGCGATGAAGCTAAAGCGCCCCGAGAGTGAGGACTTCTCGGGGCGCTTTATTTCGGCTAGCCGGGGAAGAGGTCAGGCGTAGGTATCGACCAGGGAACCGACCGGGGAATCAGGATTGAGATTTGGCTCGACATCAGCAGAAGCCATCAGCTCGGTCACCTGCTGCTGTTGCTGATCCAGGCTGTCTTTAAACACCTGCATCTGCGCCTGCTGTGCCGTCTGCGCTTGCTGCATGACCAGCGACTGACTCACCACATTATTGACTGAAGAATCCATATACACCTCCTTTTCATCTCCTCGACGCTATCAGAGCCCTGAAGCGGTGTCGACTTTGCGTAGAGAGTGCCAACCATCAGGCCTGGCTAGCGGCTAGCGCCTGGTCGAGATCCGCGATGATGTCGTCGGTGTGCTCGATGCCGATTGACAGACGCACCATGTCGGGCGTCACCCCTGCCTTGACCAGTTCCTCGTCGCTGAGCTGACGGTGCGTGGTGGAGGCCGGGATCGATGAACAGGTCTTGGCATCGCCGATGTTGACCAGGCGCAGGATCATGCTCAGGGCATCATAGAAACGTGCCCCGGCGTCACGTCCCCCCTGGATGCCGAAGCTCAGGATGCCGGAAGCACGGCCGCCCATGTACTTCTGCGCCAGGGCGTGATCCTTGTGGGACTCGAGGCCGGCGTACTGGACCCAGGTCACGGCCTGGTGGCCTTGCAGATATTCGGCGATGCGCTGGGTATTGTCGCAGACGCGTTCGATGCGCAGCGCCAGGGTCTCGAGCCCCTGCAGCAGCTGCCAGGCGGCCTGGGCAGAGAGTGCCGCACCCATGTTGCGCAGCGGCACCACCCGGGCACGGCCGATGAACGCCGCTTCGCCCAGGTCACGGGTGTAGCAGACCCCGTGATAGGAGACGTCCGGCTCGTTGAGCAGCGGGAACCGCTCGGCGTGTTCGGCCCAGGGGAAGCGGCCGGAGTCGACGATGACACCGCCCACGGTGGTGCCATGGCCGCCGATGTACTTGGTGGCGGAGTGGATGACGATGTCGGCACCATGCTCGATGGGCCGCCACAGGAAGGGGGTCGGCACGGTGTTGTCGACCATGACCGGCACCCCATGGCGATGCGCCACCTCCGCCAGCGCTTCCAGGTCCACCACGCTTCCCGAGGGGTTGCCCACGCTCTCGCAGAACACCGCCTTGGTGCGTTCGTCGATCAGCCCCTCGATGCCGGCAATGTCGTCCTTGTCGGCGAAGCGCACCTGGATACCCTGACGCGGCAGGGTGTGAGCGAAGAGGTTGTAGGTACCGCCGTAGAGCTCGCTGATGGAGACGATGTTGTCGCCCGCCTCCGCGATGGTCTGGATGGCATAGGTGATCGCGGCCATGCCGGAGGCCACCGCCAGGCCCGCGATGCCGCCCTCGAGCGCCGCCACGCGCTGCTCCAGCACGGCACAGGTAGGGTTCATGATCCGCGAGTAGATGTTGCCCTCGACCTTCAGGTCGAAGAGGTCGGCGGCGTGCTGGGCGCTGTCGAAGGAGAACGACGTGGTCTGGTGGATCGGCACCGCCACCGCATGCTGGTCGTCGGGGGCGTAGCCGTGATGGAGGGCGATGGTTTCGCGTTGCATGGCGTGTCCTTGCTCTTGTGTCGGGTGGTCGTGGTGGGTCGCAATGGCTCGACGCAGCAGGCGCCTGCCTTCACGGCATGCTAACCAACCCTGAAGCCGACCACTAATATCGTTTAGTCTGTAGCGCTATCACTTGCCGATGGTCCTCCTCTCGATGCTCAAGCGCTACCTGCCTGCCCTGAGCTGGCTGCCTCACTACCACCGCCGCCTGCTGGGAGCCGACCTGCTGGCAGGCCTGATCGTCACCGTGATGGTGATCCCCCAGTCCCTGGCGTATGCGCTGCTGGCCGGGCTGCCCGCCGTGGTAGGCCTCTATGCCAGTCTACTGCCCGCGGTGCTCTACGCCCTGCTCGGCACCAGCCGTACCCTGGCGATCGGGCCGGTGGCGATCATCGCGCTGATGACCGGGGCGGCGCTCTCCAACGTCGCCACCCCCGGCAGCGCCGCCTATGTCGAGGCGGCACTGGTACTCTCGCTGCTCTCCGGGGCAATGCTCCTGACCATGGGGCTGTTGCGCCTGGGGTTCTTCGCCAACTTCCTGAGCCATCCGGTGATTGCCGGCTTCCTGTCCTCATCCGCGGTCCTGATCGCCATCAGCCAGGCGGCCCACCTGGCGGGGGTCGAGGCTGGCGGCTACAACGCCCTGGACCTGGTGGGGAGCCTTGCGGGAAACCTCGCCCTGCTTCACTGGCCGACGCTGGCAATCGGACTCGGCACCCTGCTCTTCCTGATCGTCAGCCGTCGCTTCGCCGCACCGCTGCTCACCCGCCTGGGCCTCGCCACCTCGACGGCGGCGCTGATCGCCCGCGGCGCGCCGGTGCTTGCGGTGGTCGCCACCACCCTGCTGAGCTGGCGGCTGGGCCTGGCCGAAGACGGCATGGCCGTGGTCGGCGAGATTCCCGCCGGTCTGCCGCCGCTTACCCTGCCGAGCGTGGACCTGTCCCTGTGGAAGGCGCTGATGATCCCGGCACTCCTGATCAGCGTGGTGGGCTTCGTGGAGTCCATCTCCATGGCCCAGATGCTGGCGGCCCGGCGCCGCCAGCGCATCTCTCCCAACCAGGAGCTGGTGGGCCTCGGGGGCGCCAACCTGGCAGCCGCCTTCACCGCCGGCATGCCGGTGACCGGTGGGCTCTCGCGCACCGTGATCAATGACGAGGCCGGCGCCCAGACGCCGATGGCAGGTCTCTTCGCCGCCCTGGGCATAGGCGCGGTGATACTGGCCTTCACCCCGCTGCTCTATCACCTGCCCATCGCCACGCTTGCCGCCACCATCATCGTGGCGATCCTCACCCTGGTGGATATCCCGCTGATACGTCAGACCTGGCGCTACTCGCGCAGCGACTTCTCGGCCATGGCGGCGACCATCCTGCTGACACTGGTGGAGGGGGTCGAGGCCGGCATCATCAGCGGCGTAGTGCTATCCATCGGCCTCTTCCTCTACCGCACCAGCCGTCCCCACAGCGCCGTGGTCGGGCTGATCCCGGGCACCGAGCACTTCCGCAGCATGCGGCGCCACGAGGTCGAGACACTCACCAACGTCGCCTTCCTGCGCATCGACGAAAGCCTCTATTTCGCCAACGCTCGCTACCTCGAGGACACCGTGCTGGACATGGTGGCCCGCCAGCCGGGGCTCGACCATGTGGTGCTGATCTGTTCGGCGGTCAACCTGATCGACGCCTCGGCGCTGGAAAGCCTGGACGCCCTCAACGAACGACTGCGTGAGGCCGAGGTCACCCTGCACCTAGCCGAAGTCAAGGGGCCGGTGATGGACCGCCTCAAGCGCAGCGATTTCCTGGATGACCTGACGGGCCGCGTCTTCCTCAGCACCTATGCCGCCTGGCAGGCGCTCAAGCCTCCCCCGGAGCCGGAGGAGGCGCCATAGCCGGAATATCGAGCCTGGCGATATTCGGCTATCATGTTCGGCAAACGGGCAAAATGACGACACCATGGACACAACGCCGCGCGAAAACCTCGGGATCAACGCCTACCACCGGCTGAAGAAGGACATCATCCGCAATGTCTTCAAGCCCGGCGAGAAGCTCTTGATGAGCCGGCTCAAGGAGCGCTACGACCTGGGCGTCGGCCCCCTGCGCGAGGCGCTCTCCCAGCTGGTGGCGGAGCGCCTGGTGGTGGCCATCAGCCAGCGGGGCTTCCGGGTGGCGCCGATGTCGCTGGCCGAGCTCGCCGACCTCTACGACGCTCGGGCGCAGTTGGAGGGGCTGCTGCTGGAGTTGGCCATCGCCCGCGGCGACGACAGTTGGGAGGCAGAAATCCTGGCCCGGGCCCACACCCTGTCCAAGGTGATGGAAGTCAACACGCCCGAGGAACTGCTCGACGTCTGGGATACCCGCCACCAGGCGTTCCACACCGCCATCGTCAGCGGCTGCCGCTCTCCCCACCTGCTGCAGATCCGCCATAGCCTGTTCGATCAGGTGGAGCGCTATCGCCACCTCTGGCTGCGCGAGACGGTGCTCTCCGAGGAGGCGCTGGAACGTAAGCGCCAGGAGCACGCCGAGCTGGTCGAGGTGATCCTGGCCCGTGATAGCCAGCGTGCCACCGCCATGATGCGAGAGCACCTGATGACCCCGGTGCCGATCATCACCGAGGCCATGCGCCAGCAGGGGCTGACCTGATCACCCGGCCAGCTTGAGCCCCACCAGGCCGACCAGCACCACTCCCTTATTCCGGCGAGGCCGTCCCCCGCAGCGTGTAAGGCAAGCCGGGTCGTCCCGGCGCCAGGCCCCAGCGGATCTGTCATGCTGGGGTCACGAAGGCCTGCCAGGATGGCCAATGCGCAGTGCAACGGCAAGCCTCGAACCGGAGACCACGTCATGCCCCATATCCTGAGACTTTCCAGGGACCTGGAAGCGCGTCTGGAGCGCCTTGCCCAGTCCACCGGCCAGAGCCGCTCGGTGCTGATCGAGCGCTGCCTCGAGGGCGGCGTTTCCGCCCTCGAGGCCGAGCTGTTGATGGAGGGGCCATCCGCCTCCCGCGCCGGCGCCAGCATCGACCAGCTGCTGCGTGAGAGCGGTCTGGGCGTTTGAGAGACCCCGTCGGCGATCAACCGGCCAAGGCATCCCGGAAGCGGCGCTGCGCCTCGAGGCCCCGCTCGAGGGTGGTGGCCACCAGGTGCACCTCCTGTCCCGGCAGGCACTGGGCCAGGCGCGAGGCCGACAGTGGTGTCAGCGCACCCAGCCGCGGATAGCCGCCGATGGTCTGGCGATCGTTGAGCAGTGCAATGGGTTGCCCATCGGGCGGCACCTGAACCGCCCCGAGACCGATGCCCTCGGAGATCAGCGAGCCGATCCGGCAGCTCAGGCGAGGGCCGGTCAGCCGCACCCCCATGCGGTCGGCCCGATCGTCGACCCGCCAGGGACGGTTGAAGACGGCGAAGAGGCTCGCGCCGGTGAAGTCCGCGACCTGGGCCCCCGGCAGCAGCGCCAGGTTCGCCGGCGCAGCGTAGTCAGGGGGTTGCGTCTCCGGCACCTCGGCGTTATCGAGACGCTGGCCGGCATCAGCGCAGACCGCCAGGCGGTCGCCATCGGCAAGCTTGCTTCCCTGTCCATCGAAACCTCCCAGACCCTCGCGCACCACACAGCTGACGCTGCCCAGCACCGGCTCGGCCTGGAATCCGCCGGTGACCGCCAGGTAGGCGCGTAGCCCGCAACGCGGAGTGCCGAAGGCCAGGGCCTCTCCTTCCCGGATCCGAACCGGCTGCCAGAGAGGCAAGGGGCTTCCTTCAAGCGTGGCAGCCAGGTCGGCGCCGGCCACCGCCATGGTCAGGTCCCGCTCCGCCACCAGCGTCAGGCCGCCGAAGGTAACCTCCAGCGCCGGCGTGCCCCAGGGGTTTCCGGCCAGTCGGTTGGCCCAGGCCCAGCCGTGAAGGTCGACCGGCCCGCCCTGGGTCACCCCCAGGCGGCACACGCCGAATCGACCGGCATCCTGCAGGAGGGCAAGTGGGCCGGCACGTTGGACGCGAAATCCGATAACGGTATATTGATTCATGCGCGCGTCTCCATCGGCGTTGTATCGCCGCCCTGGCGCTCGAAGGTAGCGCGATCCACCGGGACGAAGCGCACCCGGTCTCCCACCCGCAGCAGGCTGAAGCCGTCGCGGTCACGATCGAACAGCCGCACCGAGGTACGCCCCAGCAGGTTCCAGCCGCCAGGCGTGACCGCCGGATAGGCGGCGGTCTGGCGACCGGCGATGGCGACGCTGTTGACCGGCACCTTCTGGCGTGGGGTGTCCAGGCGCGGCACCTCGAGACGCTCGTCGAGCAGCCCCATGAAGGCGAAGCCAGGGGCGAAACCCAGCGCGAAGACGCGATACTCGCGGCCGGCATGGCGGTCGATCACCTCCTCCACGCTCATGCCCACGTGCCGGGCAACACGCTCGAGATCCGGGCCCACGCTGGGGTCATACCAGGAAGGAAGCTCATGCAGGTCGCCGGTGGTGGCCTCTTCCCCCGGTTCAAGACTCGCCAGCAGCGCCTGCAGGCGCTGCCGTACCGCAGCCGGCGACAGGCGTAACGGGTCGAATACGACCAGCAAGGTGGTATAGGACGGCACCAGGTCGATCAGCGCCTCGCCGAAGTCGGCCTCGCAGCGACTTGCCAGCGCGGAGATCCAGGCGAGGTTGGCCTCATCGATACGCTCGAAGAGTCGCACCATCCAACCATCGAGGCCCGCCGACTCGATCCGGGGCAGTCGTTCTGACGGGTTCATGCCTCGGCCCCGAGTCGATCCAGCGCCTCGCGTATGGCCTTCACCGCGGCGATGGACTCGGGGTTGTCCCCGTGCACGCAGAGCGTATCGGCGGTCAGCACCAGCTCGCTGCCATCGTTGGCCGTCAGGGGTCTGCCGCTGGCGATGCGCAACGCCTGGTCGATGATCACCTCGGGGTCGTGGTGCACCGCGCCCCTCTCGCGACGCGAGACCAGCCGCCCCTCGCCGTCGTAGGCGCGGTCGGCGAAGGCCTCGAACCAGAGCGACACGCCCTGCGCCTCGGCCAGTTGGCGCACCGCCGTGGTGTCCCGGGTGGCCATGGTCATCAGTGGTAGAGCCGGATCGTAGGCCAGGATCGCCTTCATCACCGCGGTCATGATCTCGGGGTCGCGGGCCATGTCGTTGTAGAGGGCGCCGTGGGGCTTGACGTAGCTCACCGACAGCCCTTCGGCGCGACACACGCCGGCCAGGGCCCCGAGCTGATAGAGCACCAGGTTCTCCACCTCCTCGGCGGAGCAGGCCAGGGAGCGCCTGCCGAAGCCCACCATGTCCGGATAGGCGGGATGCGCGCCGACCCGGACGCCGTGGCGGGCCGCCAGTCGCACCGTCATGCGGATCACATCCGGGTCCGAGGCGTGGAAGCCGCAGGCGACGTTGGCCAGGTCGACGTGGGGCATCACCTCGTGGTCCATGCCCATCACCCAGGGGCCGAAGCTTTCGCCCATGTCGGCGTTGAGTAGCAGTGCTGCCATGGATGATCTCCTTCTAGAAGATGTGGGAGCGTTCGTACTGGGGAGGCCAGACGACGTTCCGTGCTTTCCGGGCCGTGGCGGCCCTTTCCTCGTTGTTCACCGGTCGATGATGGCATGTCCCGCGGCATGGCGACGACGGAACTGCCACTGGCTCAGCAGGAACAGGACGGCACTGACCCCCATGGAAGCCAGCAGCGAAAGCAGGAAGACCGCCATGGGCGCCGCCTTACCGACCAGGGTCGCGGTCACCACGCTGAAGGCCACCAGGCTCAGCATGCCCTTCTGCGCCATGCTCACCGTGGCTCTGGCCACGTCAGACCCGTAGCGCTCGTGCAGGGTCCAGCCGATGGTCAACAAGCCCACCGGGAAGCCGACCAGCATGCCGGAAAGCAGGGGCCCCGCCCTCACCGCCAGTGTGGTCGCCACGCTCACCAGCACCCCGGCCAGCACACCACGCAACGCCAGGTCGAACCAGCCCGTACGGGCCACGACCACCGGCTGACGCAGCCTAAGCCACCGCCGCACGCCTTCGGCCAGCAGCAGCATGGCCAGATACATCAGCACGGCGACGCCGACCCCACCCGGCATGCGCGAGAAGAGCAGTGCCGCAGGCACCCAGCACAGGGTGGCGATCCCCAGGCTCGCCAGAGCCCCCAGTCGCCCCGCGGTCACCACGAAGCTGATGCTGAACAGCAGGGTGGCGACCAGGGCATGCAGGGTCGAGAGCACCGCGGTCTGGATGAAGACAGGAGAGTGCTCCTGCAACATGAAGAAATAGCCGGGCCCCAGCACGATGGGGGTGCCGGCGATGATCCCGCCCAGCCGCGGCCCAAGCTTGCCGACCGCCAGCGACACCCCCACCACTACCGCGGCGGTGGCTACCAGCTTGACCAACAGGACACTCAGCATCGTCGCCTCATGCCATCACGAGCTGCACTCGAGCCCGACAGGGATATGGCAGCGAATGCAGCCGGATCTTCTCGGGCACAGACCCGCAGTTGCCGGCCCTTGGCGGTGAGCACGGCACGACGGCCTGAGCAATCGAACAGCGCGCTACGCAGCTCGTCCGCGAGGCTCGAGATACAGGCCGAGACCGACGACTGTGAAACATAGAGGCGCCGGGCCGCGGCCCTGAAGCTCCACAGGCGTGCGATCCACACCACGGTTTCCAGGTTCTTGATACGCATTCGGGCTCCCTTCCGGGGCTCCGCCACCGCCGCAGGCGAGGGACCGGGCCCGTTCGAGGCAATGTAGCATGCCGCACCGTTCGCCGGCGCCGGGCCCGCCGTCAGGCGTGACCGTTGGTAGACGGTCGAAAGAGCGCCTGCGACGTGGCGCTGCAGGCTGCTAGGCTTGCGATGAACCGTTGACATCGACGTGTCCCCACAACAAGAGGTATTCGCGATGAGCCCGCGTGATCTTTCCCCCCTGCTGATCGGCCTGGCCTGTGCGACTGCCGCAGGCAGCTCCCTGGCGGCCGAATGGAACATGGCCACCCCCTATGGGGATGCCAGCTTCCATACCCAGAACAACAAGCAGTTCGCCGAAGACGTCGAGGAAGCCACCGACGGGGATCTGACCATCAACGTCAACAGCGGCGGCTCGCTGGTCGCCCACGGCGAGATCAAGTCCTCGGTGCGGCGTGGCACGGTTCAGGCCGGCGAAGTCTTCCTGTCGACCCTCTCCAACGAGGATCCCATCTTCGAGGTCGACACCCTGCCCGGGGTGGCCGGCAGCTACGAGGAGGCCGAGGCGCTGTGGGAGGCCACGCGGCCGCGGATCGAGGAGCTGTTCGCCGAGGAGGGGCTGCTCCCGCTCTATGCGGTGGCGTGGCCTGCTCAGGGCATCTATACCGGCGAGGCACTGGAAGACCCGGATCAGTTCGAGGGGCTGAGGGTACGGGCCCCCAACATCAACACCCAGCGTTTCGTCGAGAACCTCGGCGGCAGCCCCACCGAGACCGAGGAGTCCGACATCCCCACCGCCTTCAGCACGGGACGCGTGGACGCCATGATCACCTCGAGCGCCACCGGCAACGCCATGACCGCCTGGGACTACGTCTCCCACTACACCGACGCCAACCTGTGGCTGCCCAAGAACATCGTGTTCATCAACCAGCGCGCCTTCGACGACCTCGACGAGGCGACCCAGGAGGCCCTGCTCGAGGCCGCCGAGCGCGCCGAGGAGCGCGGCTGGGAGATGAGCCGCGAGAACAACGAGGAAAGCCTCGAGGCTCTGGAAGAGAACGGCGTCACGGTCTCGACCCCCAACGAGGCGGTGGCCGAAGCGCTGCAGGCGGCAGGCGACGAGCTCTTCGCGGACTGGGAGGAGCGCGCCGGCGACGAGGCCCTCGACCTGCTCGAGCGCTTCCGCGCCGATCTCGAGGAGTGATCCAAAGGGGCGACCGGCTGTGCCGGGCGCCCTTCTCGACGAGAGCCCCACATGACCTTCAGGTTTGCACCGCTATATCGACTGGGTGCCTGGGGTGCCGCCGCCTGCATGGTGAGCATCTGCGGGCTCGTTGCCCTGCAGGTGCTCTTCCGGGTGGCCGACGCGCTACTCAACGCCTTGGGCCTGCCGCGCACAGGGTTCGGTATCACCGGGCTTTCCGAGATGGCCGCCTACCTGCTGGTGGGCGCCGCCTTCCTGGGACTCGCCTACACCTTCGTCCATCACGCCCATATTCGCGTCACCCTGCTGATCTCGCGGCTGCCGTCGCGACCGCGCGTGTGGATCGAGGTGGCATGCCTGAGCGTGGCACTCGCCCTGAGCCTGCTGCTCGGCTACGGCCTGATCGAACTGGCGCGGGAGAGCCTGGCCTATGACGACGTCTCCTCCGGCTTCCTGTCGATACCCCTCTGGATCCCGCAGACGGTACTGGCCACGGGTGTCGGCCTGTTGTGCCTGGCGCTGGCGGAGGCTCTGGTGATGACCCTGCGTATCGCCGTCAGGCAGCCGGACGACTTCCGGCGCCTGCTGGCCGACGACGAGACCGACCCATTATGATCACCTGCCACCGGGAGACCCACAGGTGCTGATCCTCAGCCTGGCCAGCGCCCTCACCCTGTTGGTGCTGCTCGCAAGCGGCGTGTGGATCGCCTTCGCGCTGATCGGCACCGCCTGGCTCCTGCTCGCCTTCTTCAGCGGTTTCGCCCCGGGGCCGATCCTGGCCTCGGACTTCTGGGGCGCCAGCTACGGCTGGGACCTGACCGCCCTGCCCATGTTCATCTGGATGGGCGAGATCCTTTTCCGCTCGGGGCTCGCCGACAACATGTTCCGCGGCCTCTCCCCCTGGCTCAATCGCCTGCCCGGGCGGCTGCTGCACACCAACATCATCGGCAGCGGCATGTTTGCCGCCGTCTGCGGCTCCTCGGCCGCGACCTGCGCGACGGTCGGCAAGATGACCCTGCCCGAACTGGAGCGCCGCGGCTACGACCCCAAGATGGCCATCGGCACCCTGGCCAGCGCCTCCACCCTGGGGCTGCTGATACCGCCGTCCATCGTGCTGATCGTCTACGGGGTTGTCACCGAGCAGTCCATCTCCCGCCTGTTCATGGCCGGCATCGGCCCCGGCCTGCTGATCCTGGCACTGTTCACGGCCTACCTGGTGCTGTGGGCACTGTTCTCCGGCAACCGCCTCGGGTTGACCGGGCGGGACGAATCCTCGCTCCCTTTCTCGCGCAAGCTGCGCCAGACCCTCTCGCTGCTGCCCATCCTGGGGCTGATCGGAGGCATCATCCTGAGCATCTACGGCGGGCTCGCCTCCCCTACCGAGGCAGCGGCCGTCGGGGTGGTACTGTCGATGATCATCGCGCGCTGGAACGGCCATTTCGACCGGGTGATCTTCCAGGAATCCCTGTTCGCCGCCATCCGCACGGCCTGCATGATCGCCTTCATCATCGCCGGCGCATCCTTCCTGACCTCGGCCATGGGCTTCACCCAGGTGCCCATGAAGCTGGCACAGGCCATCGGCGAGATGGGACTCTCCCCCACCCTGCTGCTGGTGGCGCTGACCCTGCTGCTGCTGATGATGGGCTGCTTCCTGGATGGCATCTCGCTGATCCTGCTGGTCACCGCCATCATCCTGCCGCTGATCGAGGCCGCCGGTTTCGACCTGATCTGGTTCGGGGTCTATCTGGTCATCGTGGTGGAGATGTCACAGATCACCCCACCGGTAGGCTTCAACCTCTTCGTGATCCAGGGGCTCACCGGCAAGGACATCCTGACCATCACCCGTGCCACCCTGCCCTTCTTCCTGCTGATGCTGGTGGCCATCGCCCTGATGTACCGCTTCCCCGAGATCGCGCTCTACCTGCCCCAGGCCATGAATCGCTAGCCCCGCGCCCCAGCGGGGGCATCCGCCTCGGCGCGGGCCGCCCGTGGATTGCGGGGATAGAAGCGCTCCGGCTGGCGCTCCACGTGAGGGAAGAAACGCGTGTCCTTGTAGGGCATCTTCATGAACCCGGAGACACCGAGCCCCTCGATGCGCCCCACGGCATCGAGGATATCCTCGAGCCGACCGCGGAACTCGGCTTCCCGGGAGGGGTCGAGCAGGCGGTAGTAGCTGTGGATCTTAAGGTGCCGGGGGAGCGCCTCGAAGATGATCATCCCGGTATGGTGGATCTCGTTGAGCGCCTCCAGGGCGGTGATGATCGCCTCCGGCAGGACCAGGAACTCCTCGGGATCGGGCCCGTCCTCGAAATAGCTGTGCAGGCGGGTGTGATCCTCCAGCTCCGGCACCGCGCTGACCTCATAGTGCAGGCGCATCCCCGGTTCGAGCATGAAGGGCTGATCCGGCGTATCGCGCTCCAGGTGCAGGGTATCCCGGGCGTTGAATAGGCAGCTCTTGAAGATCCCATGGCGATAGATGGCCCGAGCCAGGTGAACCATGTTGTTCACCGCCGCGATGAAGGCGGGCTTCAGCGTGGGGTCATGGAGGTTAAGTGAAGTGTCGATATAGACGCCGTCGCTCTCCCAGCGCACCGCCAGCCCCCCTACCACCGGATAGCGGCCCAGACGGCTCACGGCGGCGAGGAAAGCCTTCTCGGTCTCGCCCATGCCCTGCATGAAGTTCTTGTAGTAGCGATCGAGCTGGACGTCATTGACGTCGTTGAGCGTCTCCGGGGCCCCCTCCTCGCGCAGGAAAGCCTTGCGCGAGCTGTACACCACGGTATCGATCTCGCTCCCGGCGGGCCGCGCCCACACCGGCACCAGCGGCACCTCGGCGGGCTCCGGCAGGTCGATCATCACGGTGCGGGCGAGCCTGGGCATCTCGCGAATGAAGTGGTCGCCGGCTCGACGACGCATCCGGGGATCGGGGTCGAGCATGCCGTCCAGCATGCGGGCGAACTCCACCGGCAGACCCAGGGAAGTGGCGGGTATCGCCCGATGGCCGAAGCGACAGGACTGGGCCGAGGCGAGCGCATAGAGGGTCCCGGCGGCCCCCTGCTCGTCGAAGCGCGGCGAGGAGAGCGCCCCATTGAGCTGCTCCTCGCCGATGAAGTAGACGTCACCGAGACGCGCATTGGTCTGCTGCAGGTTGTCGGACATCAGTTCCATGACGTTGGCCGCCACGAACTGCTGGTTGGCATCGAGCTGCGCAAACACCGAGGAACCCCAGTCGATCAGGGCGATGGTCTCGTCGCGGGCGTCGAAGACCAGGTTGGAAGGCTTGATGTCACCATGCACGATGGGCCGTCCCGCCGGGCCGGACTCCCGGCGAAGCGCGCGCAGGATGTCCGCCAGCTGGTCGGCGATACGCACGATCAGCCGGGGTGAGAGCCGCCCCTCGCGCAGGGAAACCTCCTCCAGGTTGTGGCCAGGAGCACGCTGCATCACCAGGATCGACTGGTGGCGCACCCGCTGGAAGGCGATCAGCCGCGGCACCCGCGGATGATCGACCTGCTCCAGCATGAAGGCCTCCTCCTCGAGGCGGTCCTGCAGATGCTGGGGCAGGTTGACCCGGGTGAACTTGAACACGTACTGGTCACCCAGGGCGGTAACGCCGGCAAACACGAAGCCGTAGGCGCCCTTGCCCACCAACTCGATCTCCCGATAGCCGAGCTGCTCCAGCTGCTCCTGGCACAGCGCCACCCACGCCTTGAGCTTGCGGGCATCGCCGTGGCTGAGCAGGTAGATCGACTGCTCCTCGGGGATATAGAACTGCTGCAGGGG
>JBKHEO010000047.1:0-15615 GCA_046540755.1 Halomonas sp.
TCCTGCTCGCCACCCTGGGCTCCGCCGCCGGCACCTGGATCGCCGGCTTCCGCATCGCCGGCACCCTCTTCGGTACCGCCTAGGGGTTCTCCCTCCGCGCCAGCAGCCGCCGCATCGCCGCCGTCGGCACCTCGATCCTCTCGAAGCGCCGGCTGGCGGCGTAGCTGTCGTTGAAGGCATCGAAGTAGTCGTCCAGGACCCGGGCGGCCTCTGCGTCCCCGCCCTGGCGCAGCAGCTCGGCGGCCACCTCGGCGGTGCACAGGTGTGACGGGGAGGCCGGCTTGCGCAGCCGGTAGCGGGTCAGGCGCTCGGTGCGCAGCGGCAGGACCGGCAGGGCGTCCAGGTAGGGGCTCTTGCGGAAGATGCGCCGGGCCTGGCGCCAGGTGCCGTCGAGCAGCAGGTAGGCGGGGATGCGGCCGGCCGCCTTCGCCTCGGCCACGGCGTCGATACCCACCACGCGGCTGGCGTAGTCGGGCTGGTCGTCGGGAAAGACCACGAAGGGCGCGAAGCGCGCATCCTCCAGCAGCGCCAGCAGGCGCGCCTCCGGCGCGGTGCGATACCAGGTGAAGAGCTCGGTGTCCGGCAGGACGTCACGGATCAGGCGGCCGGTATTGGTGGGCTTGTGGTGCTCCATGGGGTGGGTGAGCAGCCACACCCGGGCCTCGCTCTCGGCCCTCGCCGCATAGGGGCAGAGGCAGTTGAGCACCGGCAGCTGGCACCCCGGGCAGCGCGCAACGAAACTTCCGCGGGCCTTGAACTCGCGGCGCGGCGGCCGCGGATGACCGCTTCCGGGGTCCCGGGTGGGCGCGCTCGTGGCATCCTCCCCAGGCGCGGTGCCGGGGTCGCGCACCTGGCGGGTCTCGGGGTCGTGGTAGCGGTCGTCCTGCATGGGGGCTGTCCGGGGCGAAAAGGGGGGCGCATTCTAGCATGCTCCCCACCCCTCACCCCTCACTCCAGCAGCGTCTCCGGGACCCAGAGCCGCCCCTCGCGCCGCCAGTGGCGCACCAGCGCCGGCACTCCCCTGCCGGCGGCCTGGCTGAGCCGCGACACCCCCGGCGGGGCCAGCGACTCGGCCTCGGGGTCGACCAGCACGCAGGGCGCCGCGAGGGGGGCGTGCTGCAGCAGGGAGGCGGCCGGCATCACGGCCAGCGAGGTGCCCACCACCAGCACCAGGTCGGCGTCGCCGACGATCTCGCAGGCCTCGCCGAAGTGGGGCACCTCCTCGCCGAACCACACCACGTCGGGACGCAGCTGGCTGCCCTTGTCACAGATGTCGCCCAGCTCGATGCCGCCCCGGGGCAGCGGATAGTGCATGCGGCGATCCACCGAGGAGCGCGCCTTGAGGATCTCGCCGTGCAGGTGGAGCACGTGGCGGGAGCCGGCCCGCTCGTGCAGGTCGTCGATGTTCTGGGTGATGATGCTGACCCGGAAGCCCTGCCGCTCCAGCGCCGCCAGTGCCTTGTGGGCGGCGTTGGGGCGCGACCGACGCACCTGGTCGCGGCGGGCGTTGTAGAAGGCCAGCACCCGCGCCGGGTCGCGCCGCCACGCCTCGGGGGTCGCCACTTCCTCGACAGGATGGTCGGCCCACAGGCCGTCGGTGGCGCGGAAGGTCTGGATGCCGCTCTCGGCACTGATGCCCGCACCGGTCAGCACCACCAGGTGGGGAGCACGCTGCTGGGTCATGTGTCACCTCTGTGGAGCCTGCAGTCGCCCTGGGTCACGACGCTACCAGCCGGGGAGGATCACGGCCAGCGCCCGCTAGTGGACCAGGCCATTCTCCTCGCCGCCGGCGAAGCGCTGCTTGTTGCGGTAGGGATAGACGTCGATGACCCGGCCGTCGAGGACCGCCTGCTGCAGGCCCTTCCAGTAGTCGGCGTCGAACAGCTCGGGGTGCAGCTGGTAGAAGAGCTTGCGCAGCCGCATATCGGCGAACAGGAAGGGGCCGAACTCCTCGGGGAAGATATCGTTGGGTCCTACCGAGTACCAGGGCTCGTCGGCCAGCTCCTGCTCCGGGTAGAGCGGCTCGGGGATATGGCGGAAGTTGCACTCGGTGAGGTAGCACACCTCGTCGTAGTCGTAGAACACCACCCGGCCGTGGCGGGTCACCCCGAAGTTCTTGAGCAGCATGTCGCCGGGGAAGATGTTGGCGGCGGCCATCTGCTTGATGGCGTTGCCGTAGTCCTTGAGCACCGCCCGGGTCTCCTGCTCGTCGCACTGCTCGAGGTAGAGATTGAGCGGGGTCATCATGCGCTCGGTGTAGCAGTGCTTGATGATCACCTTGTCGCCGCGCAGGGCGACGGTGGAGGGGGCCGCCTCCAGCAGGTGCGCCAGGCAGTCGGGGTCGAAGTGGTCCTGGCGGGCGATGAAGTTGGAGAACTCCTGGGTATCGGCCATGCGCCCCACCCGGTCGTGGCGCTTGACCAGGCGGTACTTCTCGCGCACGTTCTCGCGGCTCATCGCCTTGCCGGGATCGAAGCGGTCCTTGATGACCTTGAACACGGTGCGAAACGACGGCAGCACGAACACCGCCATGACCATGCCGCGGACCCCGGGGGCGATGACGAAGCGGTCCTCGCGCCTGGCCACCTGGCGGTTGAGGGCGCGGAAGAACTCCGTCTTGCCGTGCTTGAAGAAGCCGATGGCGGCGTAGAGCTCGCCCTGGGGCTTGTCGGGCATCAGTTCCTGCAGGTAGTGGACAAACTCGCTGGGCACCACCACCTTGACCTGGAAGTAGGCGCGGGTGAAGGAGAAGATGATCGACACTTCGTCGGGCTCGATCAGCACGGTGTCGAGGTAGAGCCCCTGCCCCTCCTCGTGGAGCACCGGCAGCACCAGCGGCACCTGCTGGCCGCCGCCCCGCACGCGGCCCACCAGGTAGGCGCCCTTGTTGCGGTAGAAGACGCTCTTGATCAGCTCGATCTCGGCCTCGGGGTCGTCGCGGATCGCCTCCGGCAGCAGGCGCATCAGCGCCGCGCCGCCCAGGGCGGCGTCGCGCTCGAGGTCGACGAAGGGGGTCTCGAAGCGCGCCTCGGCCAGCGCCCAGCACACACCCGCCTGCCAGTCGCCGGCCACCCGGCGGTGCCGGCAGAGGGTCAGGCCGGAGTGGTGTGCCGCCCGCTCCCGGGAGCTGTAGACGAACATCCAGTCGTTGCGGATATGGCGGTGATGGAAGAGCGAGCAGAACATCGAGTTGAAGTAGGTCTCGGCCAGCTCGTAGTCCAGCCGCTGGGCGATCAGCTCGGCGTAGTGGGCACGCGCCTCGCGCCAGCACTCGAAGTCGGTGAGGCGCTCCTCGTCGACGCTGCGCCTCAGGCGGGTCAGGGTATCCTCGACCTTCTCCTCGTAGAGATTGATGCGCTCGGCCGAGGCCTGCTGCGCCTCGCGCCAGGCCGCCTCGGCGAAGCGGCGGCTGGCGTCCGCGGTGATCGCCTTGAAGCGCGAGCG
This sequence comes from Halomonas sp., assembly GCA_046540755.1. GTDB lineage: Bacteria > Pseudomonadota > Gammaproteobacteria > Pseudomonadales > Halomonadaceae > Halomonas. The sequence continues at coordinate 3,445 of JBKHEO010000047.1, forward strand.
GTACTCGTCGAAGCCGTGCAGGATGGTAGCGGCGAGGCGGTAGGGGGGGGAGAGGGGCATGGTCGGCTCCGGGCGGCATCGAGCGAGCCTCCAGCATGAGCAAAAGCAGCCGGCAGGGCGAGCCGACCATGGTGGCAGCGGGCACCTTGCGCAAATCAGGACCTTTTCGGTACCATTTTATCGATGCCGCCCAGGCGGCTCCCAGGGAAGCGCCCCAGGATCGACCATGCAGACCAATCCCGAGAAGCATCAGGCCACGCGCCGCGTCACCCTGCTGTCGGTGGCGGTCAACACCCTGTTGGGGGTGGTCAAGATCATCGTGGGCTGGATCGTCGGCTCGGCCGCGCTGATCGCCGACGGCATCCACTCCTTCTCCGACCTGGTGACCGACGGCTTCGTGCTCGCCGCCTCCTACTACGGCCACCAGGGTCCCGACCACGACCACCACTACGGCCACGGCCGCATCGAGACACTGGCCACGCTGTTCCTGGGCAGCGTGCTGATCTTCGTTGCCGGCGGCATCGTCTGGTCGAGCCTCGACCGCCTGCTGGAAAATGCCGAGATCCCGCCTCCCGGCGTCTGGGCGATCCTGCTCACCGTGCTGGCCCTGCTGGCCAAGGAGTGGCTGTTCCACATCACCCGCCGGGTGGCGAGGCGCATCGGCTCCAAGATGCTCGAGGCCAACGCCTGGCACCACCGCAGCGACGTTCTCTCCACCGGGGTGGTCACGGTGGCGCTGGTCGGCAGCCAGTTCGGCGCCACCTGGATCGACACCCTGGCCGCGGTGGTCGTCGGCCTGATGGTGGGCAAGGTGGGCTGGGACCTGCTGTGGGAGTCCGGTCGCGAGCTGGTGGATACCGCCCTGCCGCTCTCCACCCAGGAGGAGATGCGCCGGGTGGCGATGAGCGTGCCCGGGGTGGAGGGGATCCACGACCTGCGCACCCGGCAGTCCGCCGGCCACACCATGCTCGACCTGCACGTGGTGGTGCCGCCGCGGATCAGCGTCTCCGAGGGGCACGAGATCGGCAACGAGGTGAGCCGCCGGCTGCGCAACGCCTTCCCCGCCCTCACCGACCTGACCTTCCACATCGACCCCGAGGATGACGCCGGCGAGGGTGACCCCAGCCGCTTCCCCGGGCTGCCGCTGCGCCCCGAGGTGGAGGCCGCCCTGGCGCGGCGCTGGGACGCGCTGGACGTCTGGCCGGAGATCCGCGAGATGGAGCTGCACTACCTCGAAGGTGCGGTCACAGTGGTGATCTCGCTGGACGAGGACTCCCCCCGGGACAGCCAGGCGGAAGCCCGGCGCCTGGAGGAGCGCGCCCGCGACATCGACTGGCTCTCCCACGTCGAGGTACGCCGCCTCGCCGACACCCCCTGGGTGCCGGCCGCCGGCTGAGGAGCCCGCGGCAGGGATGACATCGCCACGACGGGCGGCGACAATGGCCGCCCCTCCCGAACCGGACCCGGCCATGGCAGACGAGCTGCGCCTTCTCCATCGCGACGAGCACCTGGTGGTGGTGCACAAGCCCGCCGGGCTGCTGGTGCACCGGACCGCCCTGGCGCGCGGCGAGCGCGAGTTCCTGCTCCAGCGCCTGCGCGACCGGCTCGGCCGTCGGGTCTACCCCGTGCACCGCCTCGACCGACCCACCTCGGGGGCCATGGTCTTCGCCCTCTCCCCCGAGGCCGCCTCCCGCCTGGCCGAGGCCTTCGCCGGGCGCGAGGTGGCCAAGCGGTACCTGGCGGTGGTGCGCGGCATCGGCCCCGAGGCCGAGCGGCTCGCCTACCCGCTGCGCGAGGAGGACGGCCGCCGCCCCAAGGCGGAGATGCCGGCCCAGGAGGCGCTCACCGAGGTGCGCCGCCTGGACAGCGTCGAGCTGCCGGTTCAGGTGGATCGCTACCCGCGGAGCCGCTACTCGCTGATGGAGGCGCGTCCCCTGACCGGGCGGCGCCACCAGATCCGCCGCCACCTCTCCCGGCGCGGCTACCCGATCATCGGCGACGCCAAGCACGGCAAGGGCACCCACAACCGCTTCTTCGCCGAGCGGCTGGCGGCCCCGCGCCTGCTGCTGGCCGCCGTGGGCCTGGCCTTCGACCATCCCGTCGAGGCGTGTCGCCTGCGCGTCGAATGCGCCCTGGATGCCCCCATGTCAGCGCTGCTCGAGCGCCTCGGCTGGGCCGGCCACCTGCCGGTGGATGCCGTGCGGCAGGAGCCCGCCGCCGAGACGAGCCCCTCCACCCCCTCCTTCATCACCCGGTAGGACCATGAGCGACCCCATCTCCGCCTCCCCCGCCAGCATCGCCGTGGACGACCACGCCCTGCGCTTCGGCGGCATCCGCCGCCTCTACGGCACCCGCGCCTACGAGCGCTTTCGCCGCGCCCACGTGGTGGTGGTCGGCGTGGGCGGCGTGGGCAGCTGGGCCGTGGAGGCCCTGGCCCGCTCCGGCATCGGCCGGCTCACCCTGATCGACCTCGACGACGTCTGCGTCTCCAACGTCAATCGCCAGCTCCACGCCCTGGACGGCAGCGTGGGGCGGCCCAAGGTGGAGGTGCTGGCCGAACGCTGCCGGGCGATCCAGCCCGGCATCGTGGTGGAGGCGGACACCGCCTTCGTGACGCCCACCAACCTGGCCGAGCGCATTCCCGAGGACGCCGACCACCTCATCGACGCCATCGACAGCGTGGTGGCCAAGGCCGCGCTGATCGCCTGGTGCAAGCGGCGCAAGCTGCCGGTCACCGTGACCGGCGCGGCGGGCGGCCAGACCGACCCCACCCGTATCCGGGTGGCCGACCTCAGCCGCACCGAGCACGACCCCTTGCTGGCCAAGGTGCGCGCGCGGCTGCGCCGCGACTTCGGCTTCTCGCGCAACCCGAAGCGCCGCTTCGCGGTGGAGTGCGTCACCTCCGACGAGCAGCTGGTCTATCCTGGCAGCGACGGCGAGGTGTGCCTGCAGAAGCCGGGCAGCGGCGAGGCCACCCGACTGGACTGCGCCTCGGGCTTCGGCGCCGCCACCTTCGTCACCGGCAGCTTCGGCTTCGTGGCCGCCTCGCGCACCCTGGCGCGCCTGGCCCGGCGGGCCGCCGACGACGCCCCCGCGAACTGACTCAGGAGAGCCCCATGACCCGTCCGCACCCGGTTCCCGGCATCTACGCCCACTACAAGGGCAACCGCTACGAGGTGCTCGGCGTGGCCCACCACAGCGAGAGCGAGGAGCCGCTGGTGGTCTATCGCGCCCTCTACGGCGACTACGGCCTATGGGTGCGACCGCTGGCGATGTTCACCGAGCTGGTGGAGGTACAGGGCGAGCCGGTGCCACGCTTCGAGCTGGAGAAGGCCTTCTGAGAAGGGCCCGCAAGGCGGGGCCCGACACGACTCCGGCGCCACGAGGGGCGCCGGAGTCGGAAGGGAGGGAAGCGGCGATCACTCGTCGCCGGCCTCCTGCATCTGCTTCTGCAGGTAGTTCTCGATGCCGACCTTGTCGATCAGGCCGAGCTCGGTCTCGATATGGTCGATGTGGCCCTCCTCGTCCGCCAGCAGATCGCGGAGGAGGTCGCGGGTGACGTAGTCCCTGACCTGCTCGCAGTAGGTGATGGCCTCGATGTAGTCGTCGCGCCCCTCATGCTCGATCTTGAGGTCGCACTCGAGCATCTCGCGCACGTTCTCGCCGATATGCAGCTTGCCGAGGTCCTGCAGGTTGGGCACGCCCTCCAGGAAGAGGATCCGCTCGATCAACTTGTCGGCGTGGACCATCTCCTCGATGGACTCGTCGTACTCCCACTTGGCCAGCTTCTGCAGGCCCCAGTCCTTGTACATCTTGGCGTGCAGGAAGTACTGGTTGATGGCCACCAGCTCGTTGCCCAGGGAGCGGTTGAGGTGTTCGATGACCTTGCTGTCGCCTTTCATGTCGTAGCCTCTCGTGTGGCGGGGAGATGAGGGAAGCTTGGCACGCAGCGTCGATACTTGCCAAGCCATGCTCCCCAGTCTAGCGGATCACGAGAAAAAACCAATGAAATCAGCCACATGATAAAGGCAACGAGAACGATGTCGATTGCCGTCAGACGGCGTAGGCGAGGTCCTCGGCGCCGGCCATCAGCTCGTCCCTCACCACCTCGCGAGTCAGGCTCTTGCCCACGCAGGCACACTTGCCGCACTGGGTGCCGCAGCCGGTCTCGGCCTGGACCTCGCGCCAGCTGCGCGCGCCCTCCTCCACGGCCTGGCGGATGCGGTGATCGGAGACCCCCTTGCAGATGCAGACGTACATGACTTCACCTCGCGTTGGATAGCGAGATCAAATGTAAATGATTCGCATAGTTCATTGCAACCGCGAATCGACCTTTGTCTAATCCCGGCCAACGCCGGCGGCTACCTGCCCGGCTTCGGCAGCACCACGACCCGGGTTCCCGAGGCGATATCGGGCCAGCTGCGTCGCTCCGGGTCGAACAGCACCCAGAGGTAACCCAGCCCCAGCGCGGCCGCGGAGAGCCAGGCCACCAGGTAGCGCACCAGCGCCTGGCGCAGCGAGATGGCGTGGCCTTCGCGGGTCTGCACCCGCAGCCGCCAGGCCTGCATGCCGAGGGTCATCCCCCCGCGGCACCAGAAGAAGGCGAAGAAGGCGAAGGCGGAGGCCAGCATGATCAGCCGCAGCGAGGCGACCTGCAGGAGCCCCACCCCGACCTGGTCGGCCGGTAGCCCGATCAGGTGGCGCACCACCAGCAGATGGAGGCCGGCCACCAGGACCCAGATCGCCACCACCAGGAAGGCGTCATAGAGCATGGCGCCCAGGCGGCGGCCGAGGCCGGCCGGCCAGGTATCGTCGAGCTGTGTGAAGCGGCGGGGCATGGGGCTCTCCTTGTCTCAGCCGCTGCGCCGCAGCAGGAGGATGCCCACCGCGGCACAGATCAGGGTTGGCGCCAGAACCGCCCAGGCGGGCGAGAAGCCGAAGATGGTCGAGGCCGGCGCCAGCAGGTCCTGCAGGTACTTGAACACTAGGCCGGTGACCACCCCGTAGAAGACCCGGGTGCCCGCCGCCACGCTGCGCAGCGGACCGAACACGAAGGAGGCGGCCACCAGCACCAGGGAGGCCATGGTCAGCGGCATCAGCAGCTTCTGCCATAAATGGAGCAGCGGCTCAGTGGCCTGCTGGCCCTGGTCGCGCAGGTAGCGGGCATAGGTCCACAGCTCGCTGGGCGCCTGGCTGTCGACCTCCCGCAGCAGCCGCGAGAGCTGCGCCGGCGTCAGCTCGGTCTCCCACTCCAGGCGCTCGTGGCGGCTCGCCTCGGTGGCTTCCTCGCCGAAACGGGTCACGGCGACGTTCTCGAGTTCCCAGCGCCCGTCGCGCCAGGTGGCGCGCTCGGCGCCGAGGGCCTCCGCCAGGCGCTGCCCCTCGAAGCGGTAACGGGTCAGGTCGAGCACGGTGTCGTCGGCGCGGATGGCGCCGAAGCGATAGAAGCTGTCGCCCTCGCGCTGCCAGCCGCCGGCCTGGCTGACCACCGCACCGGCGCCCTGGCTCCGCTCGACCCGCCAGGCGCTGGCGAACTGCTCGGTGCGCGGGGCGACGTATTCGGCGATCAGCAGCACCGCCACCACGACCAGGATGATGGGCTTCATGGCCCCCCACAGGATGCGCGCCAGGGAGCGGCCGGCGGCCCGCATCACGGTGAGCTCGTTGCTGGAGGCCATGCTGCCCAGGCCGATCAGCGCGCCGATCAGCACCGCCACCGGCGCGTACTGGTAGAGCCGCCAGGGGAGGCGCATCAGCAGGTAGAGCAGCACCTGGAAGGCACCGTAGTCGCCCTCCACGTCGCCCAGGTCGTTGATGTAGGTGATCACCAGGTCGAGGCCCAGCAGCACCACCTGGACGACCAGGATGGCGCCCAGCACGTTGCGCGCCAGGTAGCGGTCGAAGCGATCGGCGATCATCCGCTCATCCCCCGGCGCTGGGCGCGCGCCATCAGCCACAGCCCCAGCGCCAGGAAGGCGGCGTGGATCGGCCACATGCCCACCACGACCGGCAGCGTGCCGCGGCCGATGGCATCCAGCGCCGCCAGCAGCAGGCTCAGGTAGGCCACGAACAGGAAGATCGCCGGCAGCAGCTTGGCGAAGCGCCCCTGGCGTGGGTTGACCCGGGACAGCGGCATCGCCAGCAGCGCCAGGATGAAGACCATCAGCGGCATCCCCAGCCGCCACTGCAGCTGGGCACGGGCCTCGGGCGAGTCATCGCCGAGCAGCGCCGCGGTGGAGGCCAGCTCGGCCGAATCGAGCTCGCGCAGCGACTCGGCCCGGGAGAGGCGCACGGCATAGGTCTCGAACTCCAGGCGCTCGGCCTGGTGGCGCCCCGGCGCGACGCTGTAGCGCTCGCCCTCGGTGAGCACCAGGAAGCGACTGCCGGTATCGTCGTCCACCGCCTGGTGGCCCGCCTCGGCGCGGGTCACCACGCTCTCCGGGGTGCCGTCGCTGCGCCGCTGGCGCTCGCTGATGAAGACCCCGCGCATCTCGTCTCCCTCCTCGCTGAAGCCCTCGGTGTAGGCGGTGCGCCCGCTGCCGAACTCCTGGAAGCGACCGGGACCCAGGGTGGTGAAGTCGACCCGGCTGCGCTGCTCCTCGAGCAGGGCCTCGGTCTCGAGCGCCCCGGCCGGCGTCAGCCACAGGCTGCACGCCCCCACCAGCAGGGCCACCAGGGTGGCCGGCACCAGGCTCACCTGCAGCAGCCGGTTGGGGCTGGTGCCGCAGGCCACCAGCACGGTGATCTCGCTGTTGAGGTAGAGCTGGCCGTAGGCGAGCAGGATGCCGAGGAAGAAGGCCAGGGGCAGGATCAGCTCCAGGAAGCCGGGCAGGTGCAGCAGCATCAGGGTGCCCAGGATATCGGCGGGGATCTCGCCCTGGGCGGCGTTGCTGAAGTAGCGGATGAAGCGGCTGCCCATGATCACCAGCAGCAGCACGCCGGCCACGGCGGCCATGGTCAGCAGGATCTCGCGGGTCAGGTAGCGGAAGATGATCATGCGGCGCCTGCCATGCAATGGGGCCATGCCTTGGGTACACTGGAGCGACACGGCGACGTGCCGGCATTATCCAGAATCCCCCTGCGCTTGTAACCCCAATCGCCCGCAACCCCAACGCTTGTCTTGTGGAGACCCCATGGAATTCCCTGTCAGGACGGGTAACCCCGCCAAGGTCGAGAGCGCCTGTCTCGTCATCCCGGTGTTCAAGGAAGGCGATCTGCTGCCCACCGCCTCCCGCCTCGACGATGCCAGCGAGCGGCTGGTGGGCCAGCTGCTCGACCGCGGCGACTTCGACGCCAGGCTGGGTAACGTCCAGCTGATCCCCTTCGCCCCGGGGCTCTCCAGCGAGCGCCTGCTGCTGGTGGGCCTGGGTGAGCGCGGCAAGTGCCAGGAGGCCGCCTTCCGCAAGGCCCTGGACACCGCCTTCACCGCCCTGGTCGGCCTGCCGGTGGACGAGGTCGCGGTGGCCTTCACCGAGGTGCCCGTGGCGAATCGCGACGCCGCCTGGAAGGCGCGCATGGTGGCCGAGGCGACCCATCGGGCCACCTATCGCTGCGACGACTTCAAGTCCGAGAAGGCGCCGGCCTCGCGTCTCGCCCGGGTCGAGCTGCTGGTGGGCGACGACGCCGATGCCGACGCCGTGCGTGAGGGGGCGCGCATCGGCGACGCCGTGGGCCAGGGCATCAACCGTGCCCGCACCCTGGGCAACCTGCCGGGCAACGTCTGCACCCCGCGCTACCTGGCCGAACAGGCCGAGGCGCTGGGCCAGGCCTCCGGCGGCACGCTCGAGGTGGAGGTCCTCGACGAGGAGGCCCTGGAGGCGCTGGGCGCCCACAGCCTGCTCGCGGTGGGCCGCGGCAGCGCCGAGCCCTCGCGGCTGATCGTCATGACGTACCGGGGCGCCGAGGACCCCGAGGAGGCGCCCCATGTGCTGGTGGGCAAGGGCATCACCTTCGACACCGGCGGCATCTCGCTCAAGCCCGGCGAGGCGATGGACGAGATGAAGTTCGACATGTGCGGCGCGGCCAGCATCTTCGGCACCCTCACCGCGGTGCTCGGCATCCGCCCGAAGGTCAACCTGGTGGCCATCGTCGCCGCCGCCGAGAACATGCCCGACGGCCGCGCCACCAAGCCCGGCGACATCATCCGGACCCTCAAGGGCCTCTCGGTGGAGGTGCTCAACACCGACGCCGAGGGCCGCCTGGTGCTGTGCGACGCCCTTACCTACGCCGAGCGCTTCGAACCGGCCAGCGTGGTGGACATCGCCACCCTCACCGGCGCCTGCATCATCGCCCTGGGCCACCATGCCACCGGCCTGCTCGCCAACGACGACGACCTCGCCCTGGACCTGCTGGAGGCCGGCGAGGCGGCCTGGGACCGCGCCTGGCACCTGCCGCTGTGGGAGGAGTACCAGCAGCAGCTCGACTCCAACTTCGCCGACCTGGCCAATATCGGCGGCAAGCCGGCGGGCACCATCACCGCCGCCTGCTTCCTGTCGCGCTTCGCCGATACCTTCCCCTGGGCCCACCTGGACATCGCCGGCACCGCCTGGAGCTCCGGCAAGGAGAAGGGCGCCAGCGGCCGGCCGGTGGGGCTGCTGACCCAGTACCTGCTCGAGCGCGAGGCCGATGCCGTGGTGGAGACCGAAACGGAGTGACAGTGCGCCCTGTCACCGCAAGCGCCAAAGGGCGCTCCGGCGGCAGGGCAAGGCTTGCGTTTTTTCGGCCCCGCCTTTCTCATGGTAGCGATGACAATTCCACGACCCGGGCCCCGGTGGCCCGAGCTTCCTTTACCTCCCCGGGGCATGCGACCCCGGGCGTAGCGGAGACCCCTTGCCGTGCCCACAGAGAGCTTCGACCTGCTTCCCAACGCCGCCCCCATGGCCGACGCCCTGCGCGAGGAGATCCTCGCCAACCCCGGCTTCGGCCAGTACTTCACCGACCATATGGCTCACGTGCGCTGGACCCTGGACGCCGGCTGGCACGGCCGCGAGGTGCGCCCCTACGGGCCTTTGACGCTAGACCCCGCCGCCGCCGTGCTGCACTACGCCCAGGAGATCTTCGAGGGGATCAAGGCCTACCGTCACGCCGACGGCTCCATCTGGACCTTCCGCCCCGAGAAGAACGCCGAGCGCTTCCGGCGCAGCGCCCGCCGCCTGGCCCTGCCGGAGCTCTCCGACGAGGACTTCATCGGCTCGCTCAAGGCGCTGCTGGCCCAGGACCACGCCTGGGTGCCGACGCCCCGGAGCGAGGCCGACGAGTGCAGCCTCTACCTGCGCCCCTTCATGATCGCCAGCGAGACCTTCCTCGGCGTGCGCCCGTCCCAGGAGGTCGACTACTACGTGATCGCCTCGCCGGCGGCGGCCTACTTCAAGGGCGGCGTCGAGCCGGTCTCGATCTGGCTCTCGGAGCACTACAAGCGCGCCGCCCCCGGCGGTACCGGCTTCGCCAAGTGCGGCGGCAACTACGCCGCCTCCCTGGCCGCCCAGAAGGAGGCCAGCGCCCAGGGCTGCGGCCAGGTGGCCTTCCTGGACGCCGCCGAGAACCGGTGGATCGAGGAGCTCGGCGGCATGAACCTGTTCTTCGTGTTCAAGGACGGGCGCATCGCCACCCCGCGTCTCACCGACACCATCCTCGAGGGCGTGACCCGTGACTCGGTGCTGACCCTGGCCCGGGACGAGGGGCTGACTCCCGAGGAGCGCCCGATCAGCATCGACGAATGGCGCCAGGGCGCCGCCAGCGGCGAGATCACCGAGGTCTTCGCCTGCGGGACCGCCGCGGTGATCACCCCGGTGGGCGAGCTGGTCACCGAACAGGAGCGCATCCGCCTGGTGGGCGACAACGGCAACCCCGTCGCCAAGCGCCTGCGCGCCAAGCTGCTCGACCTGCAGTATGGCCGCGCCGAGGACACCCACGGCTGGCTGACGCGGCTGGTGTAGGACGTGACCCAGATCGACTTCTACGTCCTTCCCGACAGCACCCTGGAGGCTCGCCTCGGCTTCGCCTGCCGGCTGGCCGAGACCATCCAGCGCAAGGGCTACCGGCTGCACCTCCACGCCGAGGATGCGGCCATGGCCCGGGAGCTCGACGAGGCCCTGTGGCGCTTCCGCGACGACGCCTACGTGCCCCACGCCCTGGCCGACGATCCCCTGGCGGGCGAGGTGCCGGTCACCATCGGCTGGGGCGACCCGCCGCCCCCCGAGCGCCCGGTGCAGGCGCTGCTCAACCTCTCACCGGAGATCCCCGAGTGGTTCTCTCGCTTCGAGCGGGTCGCCGAGATCATCAACCAGCACCAGGAGGTGCTGGTGGCCAAGCGCCGCTGCTGGCAGACCTACAGGCAGCGCGGCTACCCCATCAAGGCGCACCAGCTGCGCGGCCACGCCGGCTGACGGCACCCCCCCCGCCGCGCTATAATCATCGCCATTTTTTGACGCTCCTGCCACCCGGCCCGCTGGTCGGGGGTGATCATTTCTGGACCCGGAACGCCCATGGACAAGACCTACCAACCCGAGCAGATCGAATCCCGCTGGTACCAGCGCTGGGAAGCCGACGGACGCTTCGCCCCCTCGGGCGAGGGCGAACCCTACTCGATCATGATCCCGCCGCCCAACGTCACCGGCAGCCTGCACATGGGTCATGCGTTCCAGGACACCATCATGGACACCCTGATCCGCTGGAAGCGCATGCAGGGGCGCAACACCCTGTGGCAGGTGGGCACCGACCACGCCGGCATCGCCACCCAGATGCTGGTGGAACGCAAGATCGCCGCCGAGGAGGGCAAGAGCCGCCACGACCTCGGGCGCGAGGCCTTCATCGACAAGGTATGGGAGTGGAAGCACGAATCCGGCGGCCATATCACCCGCCAGCTTCGCCGCATGGGCGCCAGCGTCGATTGGTCCCGCGAGCGCTTCACCATGGACGACGGCTTCTACAAGGCGGTGCAGGAGGTCTTCGTGCGCCTCTTCGAGGAGGACCTGATCTACCGAGGTAAGCGCCTGGTCAACTGGGACCCCACCCTGCACACCGCCATCTCCGACCTCGAGGTGGAGAACCGCGACCAGCAGGGCCAGTTCTGGCACTTCCGCTACCCGCTGGCCGATGGCGTCACCACGGACGCGGGCCTCGGCCATCTGGTCGTCGCCACCACCCGCCCCGAGACCCTGCTGGGCGATACCGGCGTGGCGGTCAACCCCGAGGATCCGCGCTACGCCTCGCTGGTGGGCAAGTTCGTGGAGCTCCCCCTGGTGGGTCGGCGCATTCCCATCGTCGCCGACGAACATGCCGATATGGAGAAGGGCTCGGGCTGCGTGAAGATCACCCCGGCCCACGACTTCAACGACTACGAGGTGGGGCGCCGCCAGGGACTGCCGCTGATCAATGTCTTCACCCAGGACGCCAGCATCCTGTCTCGCGCCGAGGCCTTCGACATCCAGGGCCGGCCGCTGCCCGACATCGACACCGCCCTGCCCCAGGCCTATGCCGGCCTCGACCGCTTCGAGGCGCGAGCGCGCATTGTCGCCGACATGGAGGCCGCCGGGCTGCTCGCGCAGATCGAGACGGTCAACAACACCCTGCCCTACGGCGACCGCTCCGGCGACGTCATCGAGCCGCTGCTCACCGACCAGTGGTTCGTGGCGGTCGAGGAACTGGCCAGGCCGGCCATCGAGGCCGTCGAGAAGGGCGACATCCAGTTCGTGCCCAGGAACTACGAGAACATGTACTTCGCCTGGATGCGCGACCTCCAGGACTGGTGCATCTCCCGGCAGCTGTGGTGGGGCCACCGCATCCCCGCCTGGTACGACGCCGACGGCAACGTCTACGTGGCCAGAAGCGAGCAGGAGGCCCGCGAGAAGCACGGACTCCCCGCCGATCTCGAGCTGACCCAGGACGAGGACGTGCTGGACACCTGGTTCAGCTCGGGGCTGTGGACCTTCGCCACCCTGGGCTGGCCGGAGAACACCGAGGAGCTCGCGACCTTCCACCCCTCGAGCGTCCTGGTCACCGGCTTCGACATCATCTTCTTCTGGGTCGCGCGGATGATCATGCTGACCCTGAAGTTCACCGGCGAGGTCCCCTTCAAGCAGGTCTACGTGCACGGCCTGGTGCGCGATGGCCAGGGACAGAAGATGTCCAAGTCCAAGGGCAACGTGCTCGACCCCATCGACCTGATCGACG
>JBKHEO010000048.1:0-15336 GCA_046540755.1 Halomonas sp.
CCCGCGAGCGCCGGCGCAAGCCCCTGCGGGAAAAAAGTGGCCAAGGCGTGGCGGAAAGATGAAGCCTGCGTGACGCACCCGCCCCTACGCCCACCTTGTCCACAGCCCGCCCGGCGCACGGGCTGTGGATGCCCCCGCCTTCGCCTCAGGCGGGCCGACTGGCGCGATCCAGCAGGGAGAGGATCGAGCGATAGGGGATCCTGCCATGCTGCGCGAGCCCGATCTCGCAGGTGCGCGAGTTGGAGTAGCCCGCACTGCAATCCGCCACCTGCTCCGCCAGCCGGGAGAGCGCCGAGGCGTTGAGCTCCGGTACGCTGAAGCCCTTGTCACCGGCGAAGCCGCAGCAGGTGACCTCTGCCGGCACCACCACCTCGCGGGTGCAGGCCCTGGCCAGGGCCACCATCTTGTCGCCCAGGCCCATCCGGGTGCTGGAGCAGGTGACGTGCACGGCGACCCGCTCCTCGAGCGGCCTCAGGGCAAGCCGCGGCAGCAGGTAGTCATGGGCGAAGGCGACGGGTTCATGCAGCGTCAGGCAATCATCGAGGTGCTCCTGCAACTGCAGGGTGCAGGGGCTGGTGTCGCAGAGGATCGGATAGCGTCCGTTCTCGCTGGCGGCGAGCAGCTCGCGGTTGAGCTCGCGTCCCTTGTGGTCCGCCTCGTCGAACTGCCCCTTGGAGCGGAAGGCCATGCCGCAGCAGAGCCCGTCGACGCGCTCGGGGATCACCACCGCGAAGCCGGCCCGGTCGAGCAGCGCCAGGGTGATCTCCATCACCGAGCGCGTTTCGCCCTCGTCGCGGCGGTCGGCACCGAACATGCGGGTCGCGCAGCTGGGCAGGTAGACCACCCGGGGACGATCATCCCCCGTACCCGGCGACCGTCTCAGCACCCGCACCGGCGCGGCCTGGGGCATCGACGGGGTCCACTGGGGCAGGCGCTGCCCGCTCAGGCGTCGCGCCCCCTGGCTGACAGCACTCATCACGCCATCGCCGAGCAGGCGATTGGCCCCGCCGGCCAGGCGCAGGGTGCCGCGTGCGGCCCGGGTGACGGTGTCGAAGTGCGCTCCCAGGCGTCGGGCGAGCCCTGCGCGATGCCCCAGGCGACGTCGGCGCATGTCGCGCACCAGGTCGCCGGTGTTGATGCCCACCGGGCACTGGGTCTCGCAGAGGCCATCCGCCGCGCAGGTGGCATCCACCGGATGGCCCAGGTCGGCCCGCAGCGCGGCAAGCCGCGCGGCGTCGGCGTCGCTGGCCGCCGCGCCCAGCGCCTCGAGGCGCGCCACCTCGCGGGTGATCACGATGCGTTGGCGTGGCGTCAGGGTCAGGTCCTTCGATGGGCAGACGGACTCGCAGAAGCCGCACTCGATGCACTTGTCGACGATCTCGTGGGCGGCCGGCAGCGGCTTGAGGTTCTCCAGGTGCAGGGTCGGGTTGCGGCTGAGGATCACCTCGGGATTGAGCAGGTTCTCCGGGTCGAAGAGCGCCTTGATCTCCCACATCAGCGCGTAGGCCTCGGGCCCCCACTCCAGCTCCACATAGGGCGCCATGTTGCGCCCGGTACCGTGCTCGGCCTTGAGCGAGCCGCCGTACTCGACGCCGATCAGCTGCGCCACCTCGTCCATCAGCGCCTGGTAGCGCTCCACCTCGCCGGGCCTCTCGAAGCCCTGGGGGAAGACGAAGTGCAGGTTGCCCTCCAGGGCGTGGCCGAAGAGGATCGCCTCGGCGTAGCCGTGGCGGTGGAAGATGTCGGTCAGCGCCAGCACCCCCTCGTCGAGACGCTCGATGGGGAAGGCGACGTCCTCGATGATCACCGTGGTGCCGGTCTCGCGCACCGCGCCCACCGCCGGGAAGAGCCCCTTGCGGATCTTCCAGTAGAGGGCGTAGGTGCCGGCATCGCGGGTGAAGGCCACCGGCTCGAGGGTGCGAATTCCCTCCAGGGTCGCCTGCACCTCGTCGAGGCGCGACTGGAGCTCCGCCTCGTCGTTGCCGCGCACGTCTATCAGCAGCGCCGCCGCCCCCTCGGGGAGGGTACGCAGCACCTCGGGCATCCCCGCCTCGCGCTCCACAGAGCGCAGGGCGGCGCGATCCATCAGCTCCACCGCCGAGACCGGCGAGCGCTTCAGGGCGATGGTGGCGCGGCAGGTGGCGGCCATGTCGGGGAAGAAGGCCAACGCCGCCGCCTTGAGGGGCTCATCCACCACGGTGTCGTAGGTGATGGCGCCGATACAACCCAGGGTGCCCTCGGAGCCGATCATCAGGTGCTTGAGGATCTCGATGCCGTCGCTGAAGTCCACCAGGCTGTTGAGGGCATAGCCGGTGGTGTTCTTGAGCCGGTACTTGTGGCGGATCCTTTCCGCCAGTGCGGCGTTGTCGCGGGTCTCGGCGGAAAGGCGCTCGAGGCCGGCCAGCAGCTCGGCATGGGAGCGGCGGAAGGCCGCCACGCTGTCGGGGTCGGCGGTATCCAGCAGGGTACCGTCGGCCAGCACCACGCGGATGTCGCGCACCGTGCGGTAGCTGTTCTGGGCGGTGCCGCAGCACATGCCGGAGGCGTTGTTGGCGGCGATGCCGCCGATCATGCAGCTGGCGATCGAGGCCGGATCGGGGCCGATCTTGCGCCCGAAGGGAGCGAGCAGCTCGTTGGCCCGCGCGCCGATCACCCCGGGCTGCAGGCGGATCGCCCGCCCCTCGTCGAGGATCTCGTGGTCGCGCCAGCCGCGGCCGAACTGGACCAGCACCGAGTCGGTCACCGCCTGGCCGGAGAGCGAGGTGCCGGCGGCGCGGAAGGTCACCGACAGGCCCCGGGCCCGGCACTCGGAAAGGGTCACGCGCAGCTCCGCCTCGCTCTCCGGGCGGACCACCAGCCGGGGAATCAGCCGATAGAAACTGGCATCGGTGCCGTAGGCCAGGGTGCGCAGCGGGTCGTCGATCAGCCGCTCGGGGGGCAGCGAGGCCGACAGGGCGGCCTTGAGATCGCGGTAGGCATCGGTGTCTGGGTGACTCATGGTGTGACCTCGTCCGGTTCGCCGGCATGGCGCAGGATCACCACCAGCTCACGGGGCCCGTGCACGCCGTAGGCCAGGGTCTGCTCGATATCGGCGGTCTTGCTGGGCCCCGAGATCAGCAGGGCGTTGGTGGGCATGCCGCCGGCCCAGCCGTGGCGCTCCACCACGTCGAAGAGGGTCTCCTCGACCGCCTCGGCGTCGAGTACCGCGATATGCAGCGGCGGCACCAGGCTGATCAGGCGCGGCTCGTCCGGGGTGGGCCAGAGCCAGAGGCTGCCGGTCTCGGCGATGGCCCCGCGGGTCGAGGTCAGGCCGGCATCGACGTCCTCGAAGAGTTCCCGCTGCCACGCCTCGATCTCGCGATCCACGTCGACCAGCGTGATATCGGCGTCGGCCAGGGCGCGACGCGCCTCGGCGGCCACCGGGTGGCGCTTGCCCAGCGCCAGGCGCCGCACCCCCTTGTCGGCGAGCACCCTGGCCAGCGTCTCGGTCCAGGTCCCGGCGCCGGCGTGTACCACCTCGCCGTGCACCGAGCCGATCCAGCGCTCGAAGCGCGCCAGGCGCTCCTCCTGGCTCCAGCCGCGGTTCGTCACCACGGCGAAGTCGCTCTCGGGAGCGTTCAGCGGCCCATCGAGGCGCTCGCGCAACCGCTTGAGGATAGCGTCCCGGGCACTCATGAGCGGCCCTCCCCTTCGCTGCCCTCGGTCGGCCTCTGCCGCTTGTGCTGCTGCACCAGGGCGTGCAGCGACGCCCGGGCGGGCTTCGGCGCGCTACGGTAGTCGGTCCAGGCGCCCAGCTTCGCCGGGGTCAGCGCCCGGAGCTTGCCGGCCAGCGCGGTGCCGCTGCGCCAGGCGCCGGGGTGGGTGGCCAGCCACTGGAAGCCCTTCCAGGCGGCCGCCTCCTTGCGGCTGCGCTTGACGCCGGCGCCGGGCACGTTGCCGCGCCCTTCGCCCACCGACTCGCGACGCAGCCGCACCAGCAGGTCGGGGATCGGGATCTTCACCGGGCACACCTCGCCGCAGGCGCCACACAGGCTCGACGCCGTGGGCAGGTCCCGCGTCTCCTCCAGACCCATCAGGTGGGGCGAGAGGATGCTGCCGATGGGGCCCGGATAGGTGGTGCCGTAGGTGTGGCCGCCCACCCGGGTGTAGACGGGGCAATGGTTCATGCAAGCGCCGCAGCGGATGCAGCGCAGGGTATCGAGCAGTTCGTCGTCCTGGTAGATGCGGGAACGGCCACTGTCCACCAGCACCAGGTGGACCTCCCGGGGCCCGTCGTGCTCCTCGGGCTTTCGCGGGCCCGAGATCATGTTGAAGTAGGTGGTGACATGCTGGCCGGTCGCCGAGCGCGTCAGCAGCGCATAGAGCGGCGGCACGTCGCGCAGCTGCTCGACCACCTTCTCGATGCCGGTCACGGCGACGTGCACCGGCGGCACCGTGGTGGTCATGCGCCCGTTGCCCTCGTTCTCCACCAGGCAGAGGGTGCCGGTCTCGGCCACCGCGAAGTTGACCCCGGAGACCCCCACATCGGCGGCCATGAAGCGCTCGCGCAGCTGGGCCCGCGCCGCCGCGGTCATATAGTCGACGTCGCGGGTGCGCTCGGTGCCGGTCTTGTCGTGCAGGATATCGGAGATCTCATCGGTGTTGAGATGGATCGCCGGCATGATGATATGGGACGGGGTCTGCTGGTTGAGCTGCACCAGGTACTCGCCGAGGTCGGACTCCAGTGCCTCGATCCCCGCCTCCTCCAGGTGGGCATTGAGATGCATCTCCTCGGAGACCATCGACTTGCCCTTGACCACCGACCTGGCGTCGTGGGACTCGCAGATCTCGCGGATGATGCGACACGCTTCGTCGCCGTCCTCGGCCCAGTGCACGCGAATGCCGTTGGCCTCGCAGTTGGCCTCCAGCTGCTCGAGCAGGTCGGGCAGCTTGGCCAGGGCGCGCAGGCGGATGTTGGCACCCAGCTCGCGCAGGGTCTCCAGGTCCCAGTCGTCGAAGATGTCGCGCCGCTTGGTCATCAGGCCGTCCATCGCCTTGCGGAAGTTGGCGCGGATCTGCGGATTGCCCAGGGCATCATGGGCCTGGCGGTGGAACTCGCGGGGGGTGAAGGTCTGCACGCTCATGAGGTCCTCCGCCACAGGTAGCTGGCGATATGCTCGCCCTCGACCGCCTTGTTCTGCTTCTCGAAGCGCCCGCCGATGTTCATCATGCAGCCGCAGTCGGAGGTGACGAAGCGCCTTGCCCCGGTGGCCTCGATGGCCTGGGTCTTGTCCTCCACCATGGCCGCGGAGACCTCGGGATGACGCACGGCGAAGGTACCGCCGAAGCCGCAGCACTCGGCGGCCCGCGCCTGTTCCACCAGCTCGACCTGGCCCAGCTTTGCCAGCAGCGCCGGACCGGTCTCGGCCAGCCCCATCTCCCGCCGCGCGCTGCAGGAGGTGTGCATGGCCACCTTCTCGGGCTCGCCGCGATCCTCGAGGGCGACATGACAGACGTGCACCAGGAACTCGGTCAGCTCGAAGACCCGCCCGGCGACTTCATTGGCCTGAGCCTCGCGGTCGCTGCCGGCGAAGAGCTGGGGATAGTGGGTGCGCATCATCCCGCCGCAGGAGCCCGAGGGCACCACGATCGGCCAGGGCTCGGGGAAGAGGTCGAGCTGGGCCGCCGCCACCGCCCGGGCTTCGTCCTGGTAGCCGGAGGTATAGGCCGGCTGGCCGCAGCAGGTCTGGTCCTCGGGGTAGAGCACCTCGATGCCCTCGCGCTCGAGCAGCCGGATGGCATCCATCCCGGCCTCGGGATAGAAGAGGTCGATCAGGCAGGTGCCGAACAGGTAGACCTTGTCCGGCCTCGGCGGGTAGAGCTTGACGGCGGTCATCGACGTCTCCTCACTGGATGAAGCGGGCGCCGTCCTGGTAAAATGGTAAAACCAATTGCCCCGGCGGCGTTGGCGCACCTTACGGAGGCCGCCGCTACAGTGTCAAACGCGGGGCACGATTTTTCTTCCCCCGGGTACCTAGACTTTGGTATAACGCGCGATGCTCCCTTCACAACCCCCTGAAAAGACGGCGAAACTCGCGACCCTCCCGGCCTCTTGACGCACCGCGATATTGGTATTACCAATTTGATGACGTAAGATGTCACCCTTCAGACATCGACTCTACCCCCGGAGCCACGTCATGGCCTACTCCCACCTGCGCCAGCCGCGTCTCGCCGACGTCATCACCGAACGCCTCGAGGCGATGATCCTGGAGGGCAGCCTCAAGCCCGGCCAGCGCCTGCCGCCCGAGCGCGAGCTGGCCGAGCGCTTCGGGGTGTCGCGCCCCTCGCTGCGCGAGGCGATCCAGAAGCTTGCCGCCCGCGGCCTGCTCAACAGCCGCCAGGGAGGCGGCACCTTCATCAGCGAGGAGCTCAACAGCGGCTACAGTGATCCCCTGCTGGAGATGCTGTCGCGCCACGGCGAGTTCCACCTCGACCTGCTGGAGTTCCGCGACGCCATGGAGGGGCTCTCCGCCTACTACGCCGCCCTGCGCTCGACGCCCACCGACCGGGCGTTGCTGATCAAGCGCTTCGAGGAGCTGGAGGAGCGCTTCAAGGGGCGCGACCCCGTCGAGGAGGCCAAGGCCGACGCCGCCTTCCACCTGGCCATCGCCGAGGCGGCCCACAACGTGCTGCTGCTGCACACCATCCGCGGCATCTTCCACCTGCTGGAACGCAGCATCGTCGACAACCTCGCCCACCTGTTCGAGAAGCCCGACTCGCGCCCCAGGCTGATGGTGCAGCACCGAGCCCTGCTCGACGCCATCCTCGAAGGGCGCGCCGAGGACGCCCGCGCGCGCGCCCACGAGCACCTGGTGTTCGTCGAGGAGGGGCTGCTGGAGCTGGAGCGCGCCGAGACCCGCGCCCAGCGCGCCCTGCGCCGCGCCCAGGCGATGCCCGTCACCCGCCGCGACGGGGCCTGACAGGGGCGATGGCGCACACCTCCCCCCGAAGGCCCACCCGCTGGCTGTGGCTGCTGGCACCGCTGGGGCTCGCCCTGGTGATGTGGCAGGCGGCCGATGTGGCCCGCCAGCAGGCGCTGCAGTCGCTGCAGCAGGATGCCGACAACGAGCTGCGGCTCTCCGCCGCCGGCCTGACCGGCCACCTCTCCCGCCACGACTACCTGCCCCAGCTGCTGGCCTCCCGCGAGGCGGTGCAGCGCTTCCTCGCCGCCCCCCAGAGCCAGGGTGCGATGCCGCTGAACCGCCTGCTGGATCGCTTCCGGGCCGCCACCGGGGTCTCCGACATCTACCTGCTCGACCGCGACGCCGATACCCTGGCGGCCAGCAACTGGCACCGCCCCGACTCCTTCATCGGCCAGAACTATGCGTTCCGCAGCTACTACTCCGACGCCATCGCCGGCCGCCAGGGGCGCTTCTACGGGCTCGGCGTGCAGTCCCTGGAGCGCGGCTACTACTTCTCCGCCCCGGTATGGCTGGAGGAGACCGCCCCCGACGCCACCGCCGACGGGGTCCTGGTGGTCAAGGTGCTGCTCGACGCCGTCGAGGAGAGCTGGGCCGAGCAGGAGTCGGAGCTGCTGGTCACCGACGCCGACGACATCATCTTCATGGCCAGCCGGCCGGAGCTGCGCATGACCTCGTTGACGCCGCTGTCGGCGTCGGAGCGCGAGGCGCTGCTGGCCACCCGCCGCTATGCCGACGAGCCACTCGAGCACTCCGGCCTCGAGGTCCTCGAGCGACTCGGCGAGCGCAGCCGCCTGGTCGGCTTCAGCGCCGGCCCGCTGGAGGGGCGGCGCTTCCTCGGCCTGCGCCGGGCGCTGCCCGAGCTCGACTGGGAAATGCTGATCCTCAAGCCGCTGGACGCGGTGACCCGGGCCCAGTGGGTCTCGGCGCTGCTCGCCGGCGGGCTCTACGGCATCGTGCTGCTGGGCGGCGGGATCGGCTGGCAGCGCCTGCGCCTGCGTCGCGAGCGCGAGCTGTTCGCCGAGCGCGAGCGCCACACCCTGGCCCGGGCGCGGGACGAGCTGGAGCGCAACGTGGCCAGCCGTACCCGCGACCTGGTCGAGACCAACCGCCGTCTCTCCGACGAGGTGGAGGAGCGCAAGCGCGCCGAGGCGGACCTGCGCCGCACCCGCGACGAGCTGATCCAGGCCGCCAAGCTGGCGGTGCTCGGCCAGCTCGCCGCCGGCATCAACCACGAGCTCAACCAGCCGCTGGCGGCGATCCGCGCCTACGCCGAGAACGCCCGCGCCTTCCTCGAGCGCGAGCGCCTGGCGAGCGTCGACCGCAACCTGGCCGAGATCGTCGAGCTGACCGGGCGCATGGCCGAGATCAGTGCCCAGCTGCGCCAGTTCTCGCGCAAGGGCGACGAGCGGCGCAGCGCGGTGTCGGTCACCGACTGCTTCGAGTACGCCCTGCGCCTCTTCCAGGCCCGGCTGCAGGAGGCCGGCGTGCGGGTGGAACGCCGCTTCCCCGCGGCGCCGGTGTGGGTCGAGGCCGATCCGGTGCGCCTGGAGCAGGTGCTGGTCAACCTGATCGGCAACGCCCTCCAGGCCATGGCCGGGCGCGACGCCCAGCGGCTGGTACTGGCGGTGGAGGCCGACGACACCCGGGTGCGGCTGGTGGTGGAGGACAGCGGGCCCGGCATTCCCCCCGAGCAGCTGACGCGGATCTTCGAACCCTTCTTCACCACCAAGTCGCCGGGCAGCGGCCTGGGGCTGGGCCTGTCGATCTCGTCGCGTATCATCGACGACCTCGGCGGCCGCCTCTTCGCCGAGAACCGCCCCGAGGGCGGCGCCCGCTTCGTCATTCGCCTGCCGCGGACCCGGGTCGCCGCGGCCCTCGCCCCCCGCCACCAGGAGAGCACGCCCCATGCATGAGACGGCCGAGATGCCGGTGATGATCATCGACGACGAGCCCCACCTGCGCATCACCGCCGGCCAGACCCTGGAGCTGGCCGGCTACGCGCCGGTCCCCTATCCCGGCGCCGAGACGGCCCTGGCCGAACTCGGCGACGACTTCCCCGGCGTCATCGTCAGCGATATCCGCATGCCGGGCATGGACGGCATGGCGCTGCTGCGCGAGGTGCGCCGCCGCGACCCCGACCTGCCGGTGATCCTGATCACCGGCCACGGCGACATCTCCACGGCGGTGGAGGCGATGCGCGAGGGCGCCTGGGACTTCCTGGAGAAGCCCTTCGCCGCCGAGCGGCTGGTGGAGGTGGTGCGCCGCGGCGTGGAGAAGCGCCGCCTGAGCCTGGAGAATCGCCGGCTGCGCGCCGAGCTCGAGGCCCAGCAGTCGGCCCCGGGGCCCCGGCTGGTGGGGCGCACCCCGGCGATCCAGCGCCTGGCCGCCATGGTCCAGCGCATCAGCCAGGTGGAGGCCGACGTGCTGCTGTTCGGCGAGACCGGCGCCGGCAAGGACCTGGTCGCCCGGGCCATCCATGAGCGCAGCCCCCGGGGCGGCCACCCCTTCGTCGCCATCAACTGCGGCGCGGTGCCGGAGAGCACCATCGAGTCGGAGCTGTTCGGCCACGAGAAGGGGGCCTTCACCGGCGCCGTGGAGCGGCGCATCGGCAAGTTCGAGCACGCCAACGGCGGCACCGTCTTCCTGGACGAGATCGAGTCGATGCCCCTCTCGCTGCAGGTCAAGCTGCTGCGTGTGCTGCAGGAGCGCAGCGTCGAGCGCCTGGGCGCCAACGTGCCGGTGCCGCTGGACATCCGCGTGATCGCCGCCACCAAGGTGGACCTCAAGGCCGCCGCCGAGGCCGGCACCTTCCGCGAGGACCTCTACTACCGCCTCGACGTGGTCACCCTGCCGATCCCGCCGCTGCGCGAGCGGCGCGAGGACATCCCGCTGCTGTTCCAGCACTTCGCGGTGGTGGCCGCCAACCGCAGCGGCCTGGAGGCACCGCCCCTGGATGCCGCCGGTACCTCGGCCCTGCTCGCCCACGACTGGCCCGGCAACGTGCGCGAGTTGCGTAACCTCGCCGAGCGCTACGTGCTGCTGGGCGGCGCCTTCGACTACCGCCTGGAGGCACTGCTGGCCGGCGCCGAGGGCGACAGCGGCGAGCCGACGCTGCCCCAGCAGGTGGAGCTCTTCGAGAGGAGCCTGCTGGATCAGGCGCTGACCCGCCATCGCGGCCGGGTCTCCGAGGCCTGCGAGCGGCTCGGGCTGCCGCGCAAGACCCTCTACGACAAGCTCAAGAAGTACGGGCTGCGCCCCGAGGACTACCGCCAGAGCGACGCCCCCTGAGCCAGCAGGTCCGGAAGCAGCGTCCAGGCCGGCAGCCAGGGCAGCAGGTTGGCCCCCGCGGCGAGCATCACCAGCGAGTTGCCCGGCGAGCGCCAGTCCAGCGGTTTCATGGCGGTGCCGAAGGAGCGCTTGATGCGCGCCCCTGTGAGGTCGACGCTGTAGAGCTCGTCGAGCAGCAGGTGGAGCAGGAAGCCCAGCGAAAGGGCCAGGCCGTGGCCCCAGGCCAGGGCACCGGGCTGCTCCAGCAGCCGGTGGCTGAGGGCCGCGGTCGCCAGGCCGCAGAGCGCCGCCGCCAGCAGCGAGTGCCAGATGCCGCGATGCACGGTGAGGCGCGCGAACAGCGCCCCGGCAAGGTGGCGCACCCCCAGGTAGAGGGCACCGCAGGCGAGCAGCAGGCCGCCGGTGGAGAGCCGTCCCTGCAGCAGCAGGGCGCCGGCCACCACCGCGGGCACCGCCAGCAGGTTGAACACCAGGCGGATCGCGCGGGAGCTGTCGGCGTCGATATCCGGCAGGATGCCGCCCAGGGTCACCAGCACCAGCATCGGCAGCGCCTGCCAGGCGTCCCACAGCCCCGCCTGCCAGCCGCCGTGGGCGAGCACGGCACCGCCGGCGGCGGCCACGCCAAAGTGGGTGCGGAAGTCGGCCATGCCGGGGCGGTCCTCGAAGACTGGATAAATGCCCAGATTATCGCCCGCCCCGTCACGAAGAAACAATAACTTAGAAAATCATTCCTCGACTGCCGCCAGGTAGTCGTCCTTGAGGCGGACATAGTTGCCGGCAGTGTAGGGGAAGAAGGCGCGCTCCTTCTCCTTGAGCGGGCGCAGCGCCCGGGCCGGGTTGCCGGCGTAGACGTGGCCACTCTCCAGGTGCTTGGCGGGCGTCACCACCGCGCCGGCGGCGATGATCACCTCGTCCTCCACCACGGCGCCATCCATGACGATGGCGCCCATGCCCACCAGGATGCGGCTGCCCAGGGTGGCGCCGTGGAGGATCGCCTTGTGGCCGATGGTGACGTCGTCGCCGATGGTCAGCGGGAAGCCGCCGGGATTGAAGTCGCTGGCGTGGGTGATGTGCAGCACGCAGCCATCCTGCACGCTGACCCGCGCGCCGATGCGGATGCGGTGCATGTCGCCGCGGACCACCGCCATGGGCCACACCGAGCTGTCGTCGCCCAGCTCCACGTCGCCCAGCACCAGGCTCGCCGGGTCGATGTAGACCCGCTCGCCCAGCCGCGGGCGCTTGCCCTTCCAGGGCCGTATGGCTTTCGCTTCGCTCATCTTGCTCTCCTCACGTTCAGCACCGGAATCAGATCAGGCCGGCCACCAATACTACCAGCGTCAGGGGGATGGCGACCCAGCGGGTCAGCGTCCGCCACAGGGTGAAGCCCGCCTCCCCGACCCCCAGCGCCCGGCGGGCGGACGCCTCCGGCATCACCCAGACGGCGAAGGTCGCGATCAGCAGGCCCCCCAGGGGCAGGAAGACCTCCGGCGGGATGGTGCTGACCAGCTCGAAGCCGTTCATGCCGAACAGCGGCCGCCACTCCGCCAGGCTCGAGAAGGAGAACACCGTCAGCAGCCCCAGCAGCCACACCGCCAGGCCCACTACGGCCGCGGCGACGCCGCGCGGCAGGCCCCAGCCCTGGAGGGTGGCGACCATGGGCTCGGCCAGGTTGATCGAGGAGGTCCAGGTCGCCAGCAGCAGCAGCAAGAAGAAGGCGCTGAGCCACAGCGACCCCCAGGGCAGCTCGGCGAAGGCGATGGGCAGGGTGACGAACATCAGCCCCGGGCCCTCCGCCGGGTCCATGCCCTGGGAGAAGACCACCGAGAAGATGGCGATACCGGCCAGCAGCGCCACGCTGACGTCGAGCACCGCCACCGCACCGGCGGCGCGCGGCAGGCTCTGGTGGTCCGGCATGTAGGCGCCGTAGGCCATCAGCGCACAGGCCCCCACCGCCAGGGTGAAGAAGGCATGGCCCATGGCATGCATCACCACCAGCGGGGTCACCGCCGAGAGGTCGGGCCGGAAGAGCCACGCCAGGGCGGGGCCGAAGCCGTCGGTGGTGGCGGCGTAGCCCGCCAGCAGCAGCAGCAGCAGGTAGAGCAGCGGCATCAGCAGGTTGTTGAGCCGCTCCAGCCCCTGGGCCACCCCGGCGGCCACCACCAGCAGGGTCATGGCCAGGAACAGGGTGTGGTTGAGGGTCATGCGTGCGGGGTCGGCGAGGAAGGCATCGAAGCCGGCACCGATCTCGGCGGGGGCGGCGCCACGGAAGTCGCCGTTGATGGAGGCCACCAGGAACTCGATCGACCAGCCCGAGACCACCGAGTAGAAGGAGAGGATGCAGAACACCGTGACGGCGCCGAACAGCCCCAGCCAGCGCCAGTGGCGGCTGGCCCCCGCCGCCGCGGCCAGGTGCCCCAGCGAGCCCACCGGGCTGCGCCGGCCGGCGCGGCCCACCAGGATCTCGGCCATCATCACCGGCAGCCCCAGCAGCAGCACGAAGGCCACGTAGAGCAGCAGGAAGGCGGCGCCGCCGTTCTCGCCGGTGATATAGGGGAAGCGCCAGATGTTGCCCAGCCCCACCGCCGCCCCGGTCACCGCCAGGATGAAGGCGCGCCGCGTGCTCCAGCGCTCCAGCGTCTCGCTCATCGTCGATTCTCCCGCCATGCGACGTGCGGGGTCCCGCACGCGTGAAAGCCCGCAAGCCTAGCAGCCCGCCCCTCGGCGGCATACCCTGCCACCGATTGAAACTCGCCCTGGCCGCCCTCATCTTGGGAGCATCCACTCCATGATTCGAGGTGCGCATGCCCCGCAACCCCCTGCTCGAGCCCCACGAGCTACCTCCCTTCGACGCCATCCGCCCCGAGCACGTGGTGCCGGCCATGGACGAGATCCTCGCCGACAACCGCCGGGGCATCGAGGCGCTGGTCGAACGCGCCGAGCAGGCGCCGCCCAGCTGGGAGAGCCTGGCCGCGCCGCTGGAGTCGCTCAACGATCGCCTGTCACGCGCCTGGTCGCCGGTTTCCCACCTCAACGGCACCATGAACACCCCCGAGCTGCGCGAAGTCTACCAGGCCTGCCTGGGCAAGCTCTCCGAGTACAGCACCTGGCTCGGCCAGCACGAGGGGCTGTTCCGCGCCTGGCAGGCGCTGAAGGAGGGGCCCGCCTGGGAGAGCCTGGACGATGCCCAGCGTCGCACCGTGGAGAACACCCTGCGCGACTTCCGCCTCGCCGGGGTCGACCTGCCCGCCGAGCAGAAGCGCCGCTACGGCGAGATCAAGGCGCGCCTCTCCGAGCTCTCCAACACCTTCTCCAACCAGCTGCTCGACGCCACCCAGGCCTGGCACCTGGACCTCGTCGACGAGCGCCGCCTCGCCGGGCTGCCCGAGAGCGCCCTGGCCACCCTGCGCGCCAACGCCGAGGCCAAGGGCCAGCCGGGCTACCGCATCACCCTGGATTTCCCGAGCTTCTTCCCGGTGGTCACCTATGCCGACGACCGCGAGCTGCGTCGCGAGGTCTACACCGCCTTCGTCACCCGCGCCTCGGACCAGGGCCCTCACGCCGGGCAGTACGACAACGCCCCGCTGATGGAGGAGATCCTCGCCCTGCGCCGCGAGCTGGCCGAGCTGCTGGGCTTCGCCAGCTACGCCGACTACTCGCTGGAGACCAAGATGGCCGAATCACCAAACGAGGTGCAGGCCTTCCTGGAGGACCTCGCTCGGCGCGCCGTTCCCCAGGCCCGGGAGGAGTTCGCCGAGCTCGAGGCCTTCGCCCGCGAGCGGCTGGGCATGGACGAGCTCGCCCCCTGGGACGTGGGCTACGCCAGCGAGAAGCTGCGCGAGGAGCGCCACGCCATCAACGAGGAGCAGTTGCGCCCCTACTTCCCCGCCCCGCGGGTGGTGGAGGGGTTGTTCCGGGTAGTGGAGCGCCTGTTCGGTGTCACCTTCGCCGAGGATACGAGCGCCCCGCGCTACCATCCGGACGTGCGCTTCTTCCGCATCCTGGAGCAGGGCGAACCCATCGCCGGTTTCTACCTCGACCTCTACGCCCGGGAGGGCAAGCGCGGCGGCGCCTGGATGGACGAGTGCCGGGTGCGCCGCCACGAGGGGGATGCCCTGCAGCTGCCGGTGGCCTACCTCACCTGCAACTTCACCCGCCCGGTGGGGGAGCGCCCGGCGCTGCTCACCCACGACGAGGTGACCACCCTGTTCCACGAGTTCGGCCACGGCCTGCACCACATGCTGACCCGGCAGACCATCGCCGATATCTCCGGGATCAACGGCGTGGCCTGGGACGCCGTGGAGCTGCCCAGCCAGTTCATGGAGAACTACTGCTGGGAGCGCGAGGGCCTCGACCTGATCGCCGGCCACGTCGACGACGGCGCGCCGCTGCCCGCCGAGCTGCTGGAGAAGCTGCAGGCGGCCCGCAACTTCCAGTCCGCCATGGGCATGGTGCGCCAGCTGGAGTTCTCCCTGTTCGACCTGCGCCTGCACCACGAGCTCGAGGCCCCCTCCGCGGCCGAGATCCAGGCGCTGCTCGACGCGGTGCGCGACGCCGTCTCGGTGGTGCCCCGCGTCTCCTTCAACCGCTTCCAGAACGGCTTCGGGCATATCTTCGCCGGTGGCTACGCGGCGGGCTACTACAGCTACAAGTGGGCGGAGGTGCTCTCCGCCGACGCCTGGAGCGCCTTCGAGGAAGCGGGTATCTTCGACCCCGAGACCGGGCGGCGCTTCCGCAGCGAGATCCTAGAGCAGGGCGGCGCCCGCGATGCCGCCGAGCTGTTCGAGGCGTTCCGCGGCCGCAAGCCCAGCGTCGAGCCGCTGCTGCGCCACAGCGGTATCCGCGCCGCCTGACCGTGTCACCTATTCACCCCGGCGCGAGCCGGGGCCCACAGGAGCCCCCCATGGCCGTCCAGAAACGCTTTATCGCCGGCGCCATCTGCCCGCGCTGTGCCGAGATGGACCGCATTCGCAGCTGGGAGCAGAACGGCATCCGCTACCGCGAGTGCGTCAGCTGCGACTTCTTCGAGCAGCTGCCCATCGAGGAGCAGGCCGCCCCGGAGCTGACCACCCGCGTCAACCGTCCCCGC
>JBKHEO010000049.1:0-15269 GCA_046540755.1 Halomonas sp.
GCGACGACGAGGGCGCCAGCGACGAGGAGGCCTCTTCCGGCGGCGACCTCGACGGCGAGGCGCTCTACGGCAGCGCCGGCTGTGCCGCCTGCCACGACTCCGGTGCCGCCGGCGCCCCGGTGCTGGGCGACGCCGATGCCTGGGCCGAGCGCATCGAGCAGGGCACCGACACCCTCTACGAGAGTGCCATCAACGGCAAGGGCGCCATGCCCGCCAAGGGTGGCAGCAGCGCCTCCGACGATGAGGTCAAGGCCGCAGTCGACTACATGGTCGAGGAGTCCGAGTAACGCCGGCGTCTCATCGCGGCAGGACGAAGGGGGCGCCAGACGGCGCCCCCTTCGTCGTTCTTGCCTGAGTCCCTTCAGCCCAGCAGGGAGCCCTCAGCCGAGTAGAGAGCGCAACCCGGCGATGGCGTCCTGGCCGCGGGCCTGCTTCTTCTCCGGGTCCTCGCGATCGGCGCGCCCCTCCCACACCAGGTCCGCCTCGGGGAGCTCGTCGAGGAAGCGGCTCGGCGCGCAGTCCATCAGTTCGCCATAGGCCTTGCGCTGGCGCGCCAGGGTCAGGGTCAGGGTGCGCCGCGCCCGGGTGATGCCCACATAGGCCAGGCGGCGCTCCTCCTCCACGGTGCCCGCCTCGATGGCGTTGCGGTGGGGCAGCAGCTCCTCCTCCAGGCCCATCAGGTAGACATGGGGGAACTCCAGGCCCTTGGAGGCGTGCATGGTCAGCAGCTGCACGCGGTCGGAGTCGTCCTCCTCGGCCTGCTGCTCGAGGATGTCGCGCAGCACCAGCCGCGAGATGGCCGACTCCACGTCGTCGGTCTCGGTCTCCTCGGCGGCCGCGCGCTCCTCGGGGTCGGCCTGCATGGAGCGCTCGAGCTGGTCGATCAGGGTCCAGACGTTGGCCATGCGCCGCTCGGCGATGGTGGGGGCGCTGGCGTTCTGGTAGAGCCACGCCTCGTAGTCCATCTCGCTCAGCATGTCGCGGATGGCGGCGATCGCATCGCCGCCGTCCATGCGCCGCCGCACCCCGTCGATGAAGTGGGTGAAGCGCCCCAGGCGCTCCACCGCGCGGGTCGGCAGCTGCTCGGCCAGGCCCAGTTCGTGGCAGGCGGCGAACAGCGCGATGCCCCGCTCGCTTGCGTAGTTGGCCAGCTTCTCCAGGGTGCCGGGGCCGACCTCACGGCGCGGCACATTGACGATGCGCAGGAAGGCGTTGTCGTCGGCGGGGTTGATCAGCAGCCGCAGGTAGGCCATGGCATCCTTGATCTCGTTGCGCGAGAAGAAGGAGGTGCCGCCGGAGAGCTTGTAGGGAATCTGGTAGTGCTGCAGCTTGAGCTCCAGCAGCCGGGCCTGGAAGTTGCCGCGGTAGAGCACCGCGAAGTCGCGCCACTCCGCGCGCTCCTTGATCCGTCGCGTCAGGATCTCGCTGGCCACCCGCTCCGCCTCCGCCTCCTCGTGGCGGTTGACCACCACGCGGATCGGCGCCCCCTCGCCCATCTCCGACCACAGGGTCTTCTCGTAGACGTGGGGGTTGTGCCCGATCAGGGTGTTGGCGGCGCGCAGGATGGTGCCGGTGGAGCGATAGTTCTGCTCCAGCTTGATGACGTTGAGGCGCGGGAAGTCCTCACCCAGGGTCACCAGGTTCTCGGGCCGCGCGCCGCGCCAGGCGTAGATCGACTGGTCGTCGTCGCCCACCACGGTGAAGGTCCTGCGCTCGCCCATCAGCAGCTTGACCAGCTGGTACTGGCTGACGTTGGTGTCCTGGTACTCGTCCACCAGCATGTAGTGGATACGCTTGCGCCAGCGCGCCAGGGCCTCGGGGTCGTCCCGCAGCAGCACCACCGGCAGCAGGATCAGATCGTCGAAGTCCACCGCGTTATAGGCCTTGAGGTGGCGGTTGTAGGCTTCAAAGATCCGGGCCGCGAACAGCTCGTCCTCGTCGGCGGCGTGGGAGAGCGCCTGGCCGGGCAGCACCAGGTCGTTCTTCCACTCGGAGATGCGGTGCTGCACGGCGTTGATCTGCTCGGCGTCGACCTGGGCATCCTTGTGCATCAGGTCGCGCAGCAGGGCCTTGGCATCCTCGGGGTCGAACAGCGAGAAACCGGGGCGATAGCCCAGCGCCTTGAGCTCGCGGCGGATGATGTTGAGCCCCAGGGTGTGGAAGGTGGAGACGGTCAGCCCGTGCCCCTCGCGCCCGTGGAGCATCTGCCCCACCCGCTCCTTCATCTCCCGGGCGGCCTTGTTGGTGAAGGTCACCGCGGCGATGCGCCGGGCGCTCATGCCGCACACCTGCACCAGGTAGGCGATCTTGGTGGTGATCACGCTGGTCTTGCCGGAGCCGGCGCCGGCCAGCACCAGGCAGGGGCCGTCGATATGGGCGACCGCCTCGCGCTGGCGAGGGTTGAGGCCGGAGAGGCGCTGCTGGATGGAAGGAGGCGCGTTCATCACGGGGTTCTCGAGGTATCCACGCCGGCGGCGCCCGCGAAGCCCAGCTGTCGCCAGGCTTCGTAGACCAGCACCGCGCAGGCATTGGAGAGGTTGAGGCTGCGGCTGTCCGCCCGCATGGGGATGCGCAGCCGCCGGGCTTCCGGCAGGGCGTCGAGCAGCGCCTGGGGCAGGCCGCGGGTCTCGGGACCGAACACCAGGGCGTCGCCGGCCCGGTAGCTGGGCTCATGGTAGCCGGTCCGGCCGCGGGTCGAAACGGCGAAGAGGCGTTCGGGCCCGGCCGCCTCGAGATACGCCTCCCAGCCGGGGTGCACGCGCACCGCCGCCCACTCGTGATAGTCGAGCCCCGCGCGGCGCAGCCGCCTGTCGTCCAGCACGAAGCCCAGCGGCTCGATCAGGTGCAGCCGGAAGCCGGTGTTGGCGCACAGGCGGATCAGGTTGCCGGTATTGGGGGGAATCTCGGGCTGATAGAGGACGACGTCGAGCATGGCGACTCCATGTGGCCCCCGTGGGAACGCAGGCGGGCCCCGAGGCGGGGCCCGCGATCAACGGCCTGGGGGCGAGCAAAGGGGCGATCAGAAGCGCAGGCGAACCCCGACCTGGGCGCCACGACCCAGGGTGCGGCTGCCCCGCGCGTCGTCGAAATCGGCATCCAGCTGACGCACGCCCAGGTAGCCGTCGACGTTGGGGGTGAAGGCGTAACGGGCGCGCAGGCCGATCTCGTAGCCCTCCTCCAGCTCGCTGCTGGTCACGGCGTCCGGGGTGTAGTAGCCGTAGCCGCCCAGCGAGACCTCGGGGAGGTGGGGCAGGTAGACGTAGCCGTAGCCGCCCAGCCCCAGGCCGCCGCCATCACCGGCGTCGGTGTCGTACTGGGTCCAGCGGGCACCCACGCCGACCTCGCGGCGCGAGTTATGCTGGCTGCCCATCAGCTGGGCGTGGAAGACGGTGGCATCCTCGCGGTAGTCGCTGTCGACCACGCCGCCGCCCAGGCGGATGCCGTCCACCAGCTCGGCGGCCGCCTCGAACTGGATGGCATCGGTGCCCAGGTTGAGGTCCAGTTCGCTGGCCTGGACACCAGCGACACCCCCCAGCAGCGCCAGCCCGGCCAGTACCCTCGTGACGCCCGTCTTCGCCGTCATCCTGCTCCCTGCCATCATGTCGACCTCCAGGCCTGGACGATGCAGAATACTTGTACAACTATCGTACAGCATAGCTCAATCCGGCGTTACGCCATAGCGCTCGCGATAGGCACGGATGGCGTCGGCATGGCCGCGCAGGCGATCGCCGCCCTGCTCCTCAAGATAGGCCAGCACCATCTCCAGCGTCACGATGCTGATCACCGGCATGGCGTAGCGTGTCTCGACCTCCTGGATGGCGCTGCGGGACTCGCCCTCGGCGCTGCCGCGCTCCTGGCGATCCAGGGCGATCACCACCCCGGCGGCCCGGGCGCCGGCGCCCTCGATCAGCGTCATCACCTCGCCGATGGCGGTGCCGGCGGTGATCACGTCGTCGATGATCAGGATACGGCCGGCGAGCTCGGCGCCGACGATGCTGCCGCCCTCGCCGTGGGCCTTGGCCTCCTTGCGGTTGAAGGCGTAGGGAAGGTCGCGGTCATGGTGGTCGGCCAGCGCCACGGCGGTGGTGGCGGCCAGCGGGATGCCCTTGTAGGCGGGGCCGAAGAGCACGTCGAAGGCCGGCGCCTGGTCGGCGATGGCGCGGGCATAGAAGCGTCCCAGCCGGGCCAGGGCGCCCCCGGTGCGGAACCGCCCGGCGTTGAAGAAGTAGGGGCTGACACGACCCGACTTGAGCGTGAACTCGCCGAAACGCAGCGCCCCCTGCGCGATGGCAAACTCGATGAACTCGCGCTGGTAGGGCTGCATGCGTCGATCCGCCACGGGGCCTCCTATCACGGTTATTGGCCTTCGCCATTTACCCAAACGTCGAAACGTCGGGTATCATACACGCGCGACGGTAAAGGGACCATGTATGAAAATCGCTACCATCAACGTCAACGGCATCCGCGAGGCCGTCGGGCGAGGCTTCCTCGACTGGCTGGCCAACCAGGACGCCGATGTCGTCTGCATCCAGAACACCAAGGCCAAGAGCTTCGAGCTGGACGACAGCATCCTCTACCCGGAAGGCTACGAGGGCTACTTCCTCGACGCCGAGCAGGATGGCTTCTCCGGGGTCGGCCTCTACTGCCGCAAGATCCCCAAGGCGATCATGTACGGGCTGGGGTTCCCCCAGTGCGACCTTGAGGCGCGCTTCCTGCAGGCGGACTATGACCGTTTCAGCATCGCCAGCTTCCTGATGCCCGACGGCAGCGACCCCGCCGCCAAGCAGGCCTTCATGGCGCAGTACCAGGAGTACCTGAGCAAGATGGCACGCAAGCGCCGCGAGTACATCATCTGCGGCACCTGGCACATCGCCCACAAGACCATCGACCTGGAGAACTGGGCCGACAACCAGGAGACCCCGGGGTTCACCCCCGAGGAACGCGCCTGGATGGACCAGGTGTTCGGCCCCACCGGCTTCATCGACTGCTTCCGCGAGATCAACCGCGACGCCGGCGAGTATACCTGGTGGCCCAAGCTCGACCAGGAGGTGCCGCGCTCCCGCCAGGAGGGCTGGCGCATCGACTACCAGGTGGTGGGTCCCAACTTCCGCCGCCACGTGGTGGACGCCTGGATCGACTACGACGCTACCTTCTCCGAGCACGCCCCGCTGATCGTCGAGTACGACCTGACGCTCTGAGCCCCGCCCCGTCGCCGTTCCGGGAGACCGGAACGCATCACGCCGGCCATCATGGCCGGCGTGATGCGTTTGGGAGGAGGGTCCGGGAGCGCGGGGCCGGCCTCCTCAGCGCGGAATCCCCAGCGCCTCGCGCTGATGCTCGAACAGCCGGGTGCCGGCGTTCTCGGCCAGCTCCAGCATGGCGTTGAGCTCGGCGCGGCTGAAGCTGCCCTTCTCGGCGGTGCCCTGCACCTCGATCAGGCTGCCCGCCTCGGCCATCACCACGTTCATGTCGGTGTCGGCGCCGCTGTCCTCAGGGTAGTCCAGGTCCACCACCGGCACGCCCTTGAACAGGCCCACCGACACCGAGCTCACCAGCTGCGTGAAGGGGTCGCCCTTAATCAGCTTGTTGCGCTGCAGATAGCGGATGGCATCCACCAGCGCCACGCAGCCGCCGGTGATGGAGGCGGTGCGGGTGCCGCCGTCGGCCTGGATCACGTCGCAGTCCACGGTGATGGTGAACTCGCCCAGCTTCTTCAGGTTGACCGACGCGCGCAGCGAGCGGCCGATCAGGCGCTGGATCTCCAGGGTACGGCCGCCCTGCTTGCCGCGGGTCGCCTCGCGCCCGCCGCGGGTATGGGTGGCGCGAGGCAGCATGCCGTACTCGGCGGTGACCCAGCCCTGGCCCTTGCCGCGCAGCCAGCGCGGCACGCCCGGCTCGACGCTGGCGTTGCACAGTACCCGGGTGTCGCCGAACTCCACCAGCACCGAGCCCTCGGCGTGGCGGGTGTAGTCGCGGGTCAGGCGGATCTCGCGGGGCTGATCGGGGGCGCGCCCGCTGGGGCGTCGTACGTCGTTGGCCATGGGTCCTCGTGATCTCGTCGGTGGGGGAATCGGCTGGCGGCCATTCTACACGCTTGGCCCGGTGCTGCCGGCGAATCGGTTACACTGCGCCCGTCCCCTCCCTTCCCCCTTCGTCAGGAGGCCCCATGGTCCACAGCATGACCGCCTTCGCCCGCCAGGAGCACAGCGCCCCCTGGGGTAGCCTGCAGCTCGAGCTGCGCTCGGTGAACCAGCGCTACCTGGAACCCCACTTCCGCCTCCCCGAGAGCCTGCGTGACCTGGAGCCGGCCTTTCGCGAGGCCCTGCGCGCCCGGCTGGCCCGCGGCAAGGTGGAGGTGAGCCTGCGCTTCGAGCCCGCCGGCGACGCCGCCGGCCTGGCCGTGAACGGCGCGCGCCTGGCCGAGCTCGCCCGGGCGCTGGGCGAGGTGCGCCAGGCGGTGGAGGACACCGCCCCGCCCGACGCCCTGGCCCTGCTCGACTACCCGGGCGTGCAGGAGAACCGCGGCCCCGACCCCGACACCGTCAAGGCCGAGGCGCTCACCCTGTTCGAGCGGGCCCTGGCCGACCTGGTCGCCGGCCGCGCCCGTGAGGGGGAGAAGCTCGCCGCCCTGATCCGCGAGCGGCTCGCCGGCATCGAGGCCCAGGTGGCCGAGGTGCGCGCCCTGCTGCCGCAGATCCTCGAGCGCCAGCGCGCCCAACTGCTGGAGCGGCTGGAGGCGGTACGTGCCGAGCTCGACCCCCAACGCCTGGAGGCGGAGCTCGCCCTGCTGGCCCAGAAGGCCGACGTCGACGAGGAGCTCGACCGCCTCGCCACCCACGTCGCCGAGGTGGAGCGCCAGCTGAGCCAGAAGGGCCCGGTGGGCCGGCGCCTGGACTTCCTGATGCAGGAGCTCAACCGCGAGGCCAACACCCTGTCGTCGAAGTCGGTGGTGGCCAGCACCACCCGCTGCGCCGTGGAGCTCAAGGTGCTCATCGAGCAGATGCGCGAGCAGATCCAGAATATCGAGTAGCCTGCAAGGCTCCCCGGATTCATGCGATACTTCGCGACTTCCCAGGGCCCATGCCGCTTTATCCAGCCGTTTCACAGGGACGCCGACCATGCCACAGGGTACGTTGTTCATCGTTTCCGCCCCCTCCGGCGCCGGCAAGACCAGCCTGGTGCGCGAGCTGATCGAGAACCTGGACGGCATCCAGGTGTCGGTCTCCCACACCACCCGCGCCCGGCGCGAGGGCGAGGTGGACGGGGTCAACTACCACTTCGTGGACGTGCCCGGCTTCGAGGCGATGATCGAGCGCGGCGAGTTCTTCGAGTACGCCCGGGTGTTCGACAACTACTACGGCACCTCGCGCCCGGCGGTGCAGGCGGCGCTGGCGGCCGGCCAGGACGTGATCCTGGAGATCGACTGGCAGGGCGCGCGCCAGGTGCGCCAGCAGATGCCCGAGGCGGTGTCGGTGTTCATCCTGCCGCCCTCCCGGGAGGAGCTGGAGCGCCGCCTGGCCGGCCGCGGCACCGACGAGCATGCGGTAATCGAGCGGCGCATGCGCGACGCGGTGAGCGAGATGTCCCACCACGACGAGTACGACTACCTGGTGGTCAACGACGACTTCACCACCGCCCTGGACGAGCTGCGCGCCCTGGTGGTGTCGCGCCGCCTAGCCCGCGAACGCGCCGGCGCCACCCACGCCGCCCTGCTCCAGTCGCTGCTCGCCTGAGGCCCGCACCGTGGCGCTTGTCAGCGCTGCCGCGCCTCGAGTAACCTATCGGGTCTATCCATAGCGGACTCCCGTCACGCGCGCCGCGCGGTCGACGCCGGGGTCCCGTCAGCACTTCAGGAAGGCATCCATGGCGCGAGTCACAGTCGAAGATTGTCTGGAAAACGTCGAGAACCGCTTCAAGCTGGTGATGATCTCCACCCAGCGCGCCCGCCAGCTGGCCCGCGGCACCCGCGACTCCCAGTTGCCGTGGGAGAACGACAAGCCCACCGTCATGGCCCTGCGCGAGATCGCCGCCGGCCTGGTGGACGACAGCGTGCTCGACGAGCCCGTCGAGGCCCCGGTTCGCCCGCCCCAGCCCCAGTACGGCAGCTTCGCCGAGGAGTGATCCCCGACGGCGCCCAGGCGCCGTCGCTCCCTTCCGGACACTCACTCAGGAGTCAGGGCGCGCCGCATGTTCACCATCGATGACCTGGCCGACCGTCTCGGCGGCTACCTACCCCAGGACGAGATCCAGCAGGTCAAGCGTGCCTTCTACTACGCCGAGCAGGCCCACGACGGCCAGCGCCGGCGCTCCGGCGAACCCTACGTCACCCACCCGCTGGCGGTGGCCAACATCCTGGCCAACATGCACATGGACCATCAGAGCCTGATGGCCGCCATGCTGCACGACGTGATCGAGGACACCGGGGTGGGCAAGGAGGCGCTGGGCCGCCACTTCGGCGCCCCGGTGGCGGAGCTGGTGGACGGCGTCTCCAAGCTGACCCAGATCGCCTTCGAGGACAAGGCGGTCGCCCAGGCCGAGAACTTCCAGAAGATGGTGCTGGCGATGTCCCGGGACATCCGGGTGATCATCGTCAAGCTCGCCGACCGCCTGCACAACATGCGCACCCTGGGCGCCCTGCGCCCCGAGAAGAAGCGCCGCATCGCCCGCGAGACCCTGGAGATCTACGCCCGCATCGCCAGCCGGCTGGGCATCAACACCATTCGCGTGGAGCTCGAGGACCTCTCCTTCCAGGCGCTGCACCCGATGCGCGCGGAGCGCATCAAGCGCGCCGTCTCCAGCGCCCGGGGCCACCGCCGCTCGGCGATCCGCCAGATCCAGAACACCCTGCAGCAGAGCCTCGACGACGAGGGACTGGCCGGCAACGTGGTGGGGCGCCAGAAGCACCTGCTGTCGATCTACAAGAAGATGCGCGACCAGCGCAAGTCGTTCAACGAGATCATGGACGTCTTCGGCTTCCGCATCATCACCGAGGACGTCGACAGCTGCTACCGCATCCTGGGCGTGGTGCACAACCTCTACAAGCCGGTCCCCGGGCGCTTCAAGGACTACATCGCCATCCCCAAGGCCAACGGCTACCAGAGCCTGCACACCACCCTGTTCGGCTCGGGGGGCATGCCCATCGAGGTGCAGATCCGCACCCGCGAGATGGAGGCCATGGCCAACAACGGCATCGCCGCCCACTGGCTCTACAAGGCGGGCCAGACCGACCACCCCATCGCCGAGGGCAGCCGCGCCCGGGCCCGCTCCTGGATCAAGGGGCTGCTGGAGATGCAGCGCCACGCCGGCGACTCCCTGGAGTTCATCGAGCACGTCAAGAACGACCTCTTCCCCGACGATATCTACGTGTTCACCCCCAAGGGCGACATCATGGAACTACCCCAGGGCGCCACCGTGATCGACTTCGCCTACAGCGTGCACACCGATATCGGCAACAGCACCATCGCCTGCCGCATCGACCGCCACCTGGCCCCGCTCTCCACCCGCCTGGAGAGCGGCCAGACGCTGGAGATCATCACCGCCCCGGGGGCGCGCCCCAACCTCGCCTGGCTCAACTTCGTGGCCACCGCCAAGGCACGCTCGGCGATCCGCCATGCGCTCAAGCACCAGCAGCACACCGAGGCGGTGCAGCTGGGCCGGCGCCTGCTCAACAAGGCGCTGGCGGCCTTCGAGACCAGCCTGGAGGAGCTGCCCGAGGGACCCCTGGCCGGCCTGGTGGCCGAGCTGGGCCTGAAGAACGAGGACGCCCTGCTGGAGTCCATCGGCCTCGGCTCGCGGGTCGCCCACGTGATCGCCCGGCGCCTGGTGGACCTGCAGGGCGGCGAGGCGCCGGCGCCCGGGTCCCCGGGCGCCCCCCAGCATGGCCCCATCGTGATCAGCGGCGCCGAGGGCATGGTGATCAAGTTCGCGCGCTGCTGCCATCCGCTACCCGGCGACCCGGTGATGGGGCACCTCTCGGCGGGCAAGGGGATCGTGGTGCACCGCGCCGAGTGCCGGAACCTCGCCGAGCTCGGCGACGACCCCGAGAAGCTCTTCCCGCTGGAGTGGGCCCGGGAGATCGACGAGGACTTCCCGGTGGCGCTGCGCCTGCAGGTGGAGAGCCGCCGCGGCCTGGTGGCCGAGCTCGCCGGCGTGGTCACCGACGCCGACGCCAATATCGAGCGCATCGGCATCGAGGAGCGCGACGCCCGCCTGGCCACCGTCAACCTGACCCTGGCGGTGCGCGACCGCGTGCACCTGGCGCGCATCATCAAGCGGCTGCGCAACCTCTCCCACGTCGAGCGCATCGGCCGCCTGGGCAGCTGAACCTTCCCCATCGGCCCGGTCGCCCCCGCCGGGGATGCCGGGCGTTTCCCTACCGAACAGAAACACAACGGAGCGACACCATGAGCAACAAGGCCGTGATCAACACCGAGAAGGCGCCTGCCGCCATCGGCCCCTACTCCCAGGCCGTCAAGGCCGGCAACACCGTCTACCTCTCCGGCCAGATCCCCCTGGACCCGGCCACCATGGCGCTGGTCTCCGACGACTTCGAGGCCCAGGCCCGCCAGGTCTTCACCAATCTGCGTGCCGTCTGCGAGGAGGCCGCCGGCTCCCTGCAGGATATCGTCAAGCTCAACCTCTATCTGGTCGACCTGGGCCAGTTCGCGGTGGTCAACGCCGTGATGGAGGAGTTCTTCGAGAAGCCCTACCCGGCGCGCGCCGCCATCGGGGTCAAGGCGCTGCCCAAGGGCGCGCAGTTCGAGGCGGAGGGTGTGATGGTCATCGGCGATTAAGCCGACTTGCGCCTGTTTCTTGCCCTTGAGCCGCCCGACGCGCTGCGCGCGCGGCTGGACGTGCTCGCCGACCTCGCCCGGGCCCGCTGCGGCGGGCGGCGGGTGCCGGCGGCGAACCTGCACCTGACCCTCGCCTTCCTCGGCGAGATCGAGGCGCCACGGGCAGACGAGCTGGTCGAGTGGCTGAAGCGTGAGTCGCCCGAGGGGGGCGAGTGGCGCCTGGACGCCTGGGGGACCTTCCGCCGGCCGGGGATCGTCTGGGTCGGGGGGAAGGTCCCCGACCCGGCACTCGGCGCGCTGCAGGCGAGGCTGTGGGACGGTCTCGAATCATTCGGCCTGGGCGGGCGCCCCTCGCACTTCGTGCCCCACGTGACCCTGCTGCGCCGGGCGCGGCGCCTGTCGACCGAGGCACTGCCGCCGGTCGATCTCGCCTGGCCCTGGCGGCGCCTGACGCTGCTGCGCTCCCTTACCCTGGCGGACGGGCCCCACTACGAGGTGCTGGCCCGCTCGGCCTGAGCGCCCCTCAGGCCTTCTCCGGCAGGAAGCCGCCCTCCTGGAGCACCTGGGCATAGCCCTCGCGGAAGGTCGGGTAGCGGAACGCATAGCCGCTCTCCCGCAGCCGGGCGTTGCTGCAGCGCTTGCTGGCGCGGCGACGCAGGGGCGACTGGATGGTGGCGGTGGCCTCCACCTTGAGCTGGCGGGCCAGCCAGGCCATGACATCGTGGAGCGGCGCCGGCTCGCAGTCGGTGGCCAGGTAGAGGTCGTCGACCCCCTCGCCCTCCAGCACCCGGCCGATCAGGTGGGCCAGCACCCCGGCGCAGTCGTCGCGGTGGATGCGGTTGGTGTACATGGCGGGGCTCGGCGGCGCGATACGCCCCTCGCCCACCTGGCGGATCAGGCGGTCGCGACCGGGGCCGTAGATCCCCGAGAAGCGCACCACGGTGCCGGGCAGGGGATGATCCAGCAGCACTCGCTCCGCCTCGCACATCAGCTGGCCCGAGAAGCCGGTGGGCTCGGTGGGGCTCGCCTCGTCCACCGTCTCGCCGTCGCGCTGGGCGTAGACGCTGGTGGAGGAGACGAAGAAGACATGGCGCGGCGGCGTGTCGCGGGCGCCGAACTCGGCCAGGGCGGCGGCCAGGCCCTCGGGGTAGGCGGCGCGGTAGGCCGCCTCCTCGAAGCGGTCGGCGCTGGCCACGTAGACCAGGATATCGGCGTCGGGCAGCGCCGCCAGGCTGGCCGGTTCGGTCAGGTCCACGGCGGCGGCC
Source organism: Halomonas sp. (assembly GCA_046540755.1). Classification (GTDB taxonomy): domain Bacteria; phylum Pseudomonadota; class Gammaproteobacteria; order Pseudomonadales; family Halomonadaceae; genus Halomonas. The sequence continues at coordinate 12,059 of JBKHEO010000049.1, forward strand.
TCCAGGCCGCTCTCCGCCAGCGCCTCGACCTTGCGACGGGCGCCGATGACCCGCTGGCCCGCCTCCTGCAGGCGCCGGCCAAGCACCGTGCCGATGTCACCGCAGCCCAGAATCAGTGTCGTCGTCTTCACCTTTTCCCTGCCCCCTGATAAAAAGTCCCTATTGGAAATCCACAAGGATGCCTTCCAGGCAACCCAGATGACTCTAACAGAACTCCGCTACATCGTGACACTGGCCCAGGAGCGCCACTTTGGTCGTGCCGCCGAGCGCTCCTTCGTCTCCCAGCCCACCTTGTCGGTGGCGGTCAAGAAGCTCGAGGAGGAGCTCGGGGTGCCGCTGTTCGAGCGCTCCAAGTCCACGGTCCAGGTCACGCCGCTGGGCGAGAAGATCGTCGAGCAGGCCCAGCGGGTGCTGGAGCAGACCAGCATGATCAAGGAGCTGGCCACCGCGGGGCGTGACCAGCTGGCGAGCCCCCTGCGCATCGGCGCCATCTACACCGTCGGCCCCTACCTCTTCCCCCACCTGGTGCCGGAGCTGCGCCGCAGCGCCCCGCAGATGCCGCTCTACATCGAGGAGGGCTTCACCGGCAACCTGCGCCGCAAGCTGCGCAGCGGCGAGCTAGACGCCATCATCGTCGCGCTGCCCTTCACCGAGACCGACGTGCTCACCAAGCCGCTCTACGAAGAGGCCTTCGAGGTGCTGGTGCCGGCCGACCACCCCATGGCCGGCCGCGACTGCGTGCACAAGGAGGAACTGCTCCAGGAGCGCCTGCTGCTGCTGGGCGAGGGCCACTGCTTCCGCGACCAGATCCTCGAGGCCTGTCCGGCGATCAGCCAGAAGCTGGCCAGCCCCCACAACACCCTTACCGCCGAGGGCGGGTCGCTGGAGACCATCCGCCATATGGTGGCCTCCAAGCTCGGCATCACGGTGCTGCCGTGTTCGGCCATCGGCACCGGCCACTACGAGAGCGGCCTGCTGGCCAGCGTGCCCTTCGCCGACCCCGCGCCGCGGCGCACCGTGGCCATCGCCTGGCGCGCCAGCTTCCCGCGGCCCAAGGCGATCGACGCCATCACCGAGGCCGTCGCGCGCTGCCGCCAGGCGGACCTCGCCCCGGCATGAACGAGCTCGACGCCCCGGTCGGCTCACTCAAGGGCGTCGGCGAGGCGTTGGCGGCGAAGATGGCCCGGCTGCGAATCGCGACCGTCGCCGACCTGCTCTTCCATCTCCCCCTGCGCTACCAGGACCGCACCCGCATCACCCCCATCGGCACCCTCCGCGCCGGCCACGAGGCGGTGGTGGAGGGCGAGGTGGTGGCCGCCGAGGTGGTCCTCGGCCGGCGGCGCAGCCTGCTGGTCCGGCTCAAGGATGGCAGCGGCATCCTCAGCCTGCGCTTCTTCCACTTCTCGCCGGCCCAGCAGCAGCAGTTCCAGCCCGGCATCTGGGTGCGTGGCTTCGGCGAGGCGCGCGCCGGCGCCACTGGCCTGGAGCTCTACCACCCCGAGTATCGCCTGCTCAAGGCCGACGCCCCGCCGGTGGAGGAGCACCTCACCCCCATCTACCCCACCACCGAGGGGCTTCACCAGACCCGCCTGCGGGCGCTGATCGAGAAGGCCCTGGCACGCCTCGACGCCCATCCCGAGGCGCTGCCCGACTGGATCACCCAGGACCTGCGCGACCGCTTCCGGCTGCCCGAACTGCACCGCTGCCTGCACGTGCTCCACCAGCCGCCCCCGGAGATCGACCCCGAGCAGCTCGCCGGCGGCCGCCACCCGGCCACCCGCCGCCTGGCGCTGGAGGAGCTGCTCGCCCACCGCCTCAGCCTGCAGGCGGTGCGCCTGCGCATCCAGGAGGATGGCGCCCCGGCGCTGCCCTCGGGGCGCGGCCTGCAGGCGCGTTTCCTGACCCAGCTACCCTTCTCGCTGACCGCCGCACAGCGCCGGGTGCTGGACGAGATCGCCGCCGACCTGGCCCGGGAGGTGCCCATGCTGCGCCTGGTGCAGGGCGACGTGGGCTCCGGCAAGACGGTGGTCGCCGCCATGGCGGCGCTGGCCGCCATCGCCGGCGACTGCCAGGCGGCGATGATGGCGCCCACCGAGATCCTCGCCGAGCAGCACTACCGCGCCTTCCGCGCCTGGTTCGCCCCGCTCGGCATCGAGGTGGCCTGGCTTTCCGGCAAGCTCAAGGGCAAGGCGCGCCTCGACACCAAGGCCGCCATCCAGGATGGCCGCGCGCGGATGGTGGTGGGCACCCATGCGCTCTTCCAGGGCGACGTGCACTTCCAGCGCCTGGGGCTGGCGATCGTCGACGAGCAGCACCGCTTCGGGGTGCACCAGCGCCTGGCCCTGCGCGAGAAGGGCGAGGCCGGCGGCCTCACCCCCCACCAGCTGGTGATGACCGCCACCCCCATCCCGCGCACCCTGGCGATGAGCGCCTATGCCGACCTCGACGTCTCGGTGATCGATGAGCTGCCCCCCGGGCGCACCCCGGTGAAGACGGTGGCGATGCCCGACGAGCGCCGCCCCGAGGTGGTGGCGCGCATCCGCCACGCCTGCGCCGAGGGGCGCCAGGCCTACTGGGTCTGTACCCTGATCGAGGAGTCCGAGGCGCTGGAGTGCCAGGCCGCCGAGGCGACCCGGGACGAGCTCGCCGAGGCGCTGCCGGAGCTCGCCATCGGCCTGGTCCACGGGCGCATGAAGGCCGCCGAGAAGGCGGCGGTGATGGACGCCTTCAAGGCCGGCGAAGTGGACCTGCTGGTGGCCACCACGGTGATCGAGGTGGGGGTCGACGTGCCCAACGCCAGCCTGATGATCATCGAGAATCCTGAACGGCTGGGGCTCTCCCAGCTGCACCAGCTGCGCGGCCGGGTCGGGCGCGGCGCCACCGCCAGCTTCTGCGTGCTGCTCTACCACCCGCCGCTATCCGACCACTCCAGAGAGCGCCTGGCGGTGATGCGCGAGACCACCGACGGCTTCCGCATCGCCGAGAAGGACCTCGAGCTGCGCGGCCCCGGCGAGGTGCTGGGCACCCGACAGACGGGCCTGGCGCAGATGAAGATCGCCGACCTCGAGCGCGACGCCGACCTGCTCGACCGTGTCGCCCCCCTGGCCGAGGCGCTGATGGTCACCCACCCCGAGGCGAGCCGCCCGCTGATCCGCCGCTGGCTGGGCGAGGAGGCCGGCCGCTACGGCCAGGTGTGACGGCCGTAAGCCGT
>JBKHEO010000050.1:0-15224 GCA_046540755.1 Halomonas sp.
TCCACCAGGACATGTTCGGCGACTGGATCTTCAGTCGCGCCTGGGGACAGATCGGCACCCAGTTCGGTGGCCTTCGACATCAGCTGGCCGACGATCGCGACCAGGCGCTGATGTGGCTGACCGACGAGGCCACCATCCAGGCCTCCCGGGGCTTTCGCAAGGTGCTGGAGGTGGAGGACCACACGCCGGAGGGACGCGAGGCGGTGAGCCAGCTCTCGCTGCTGGAGCCGTAGGCGGCCGGCGCAGCCGGCTCATCAGCCCAGGTAGCGCCTGCCGCCACGCACCCTCGCCGGCCGCGCCTCGCGGGGCCCGGCCTCTCCGCCAAGCTCGCACTCGAGTGCCGCCCAGGCCGCCTCGTCCAGCCAGCCCCGCGCCGCCAGCCAGGCGGCGAGCCGTTGGGGCTCGAAGCCGCGATCGAGCTCGTCGCCCTCGGCGTCCGCCAGCACCGGGATGCGCACCCCGTAGCGGGCCACCAGGCGCTCGTCCTCGCTGATCTCGACCCGCTCGAGGGTGATCGGCTCGCGAGCGAGCCGGGCCAGCAGTCCCTCCAGCTGGGTGCAGAGATGACAGCCCAGGGTGGTGTAGAGGGTCAGCCGGATCATGCGTCGCCCCCTTCCTGAGGCTCCCGGTGGCGGATCAGGAAGACATGGTGCAGGTCGGGGTTTCGCTGGCCGGATGAAAGGCGGGTCGATGGTCTCATGCCGGGCCCTCCCGATGGCGGATCAGGAAGACATGGTGCAGGTCGGGATTTCGCTGGAAATCGGGGTCGAAGGTTTTCGCCGAGATCTCCTCCACGGCATAGTGCTCGGCCAGGTCGGCGTCCAGCCGGAAGCGCCGCTGGTTGTTGGAGAACACCAGGGTGCCGCCCAGGGCCAGGCGGACCATGGCCAGGCGCACCAGGCGGCCGTGGTCGCGCTGGACGTCCAGGGTATCCGCCATCCTCTTGGAGTTGGAGAAGGTCGGCGGGTCCATGAAGATCAGGTCGAACTCGGCGCGGGCGCTCTCGAGCCAGCGCAGGCAGTCGTCGCGCACCACCCGGTGCCGGCCGGGGTCGAGGCGGTTCAGGGCGAAGTTGTCCCGGGCCCACTGCAGGTAGGTGTTGGAGAGGTCGACGCTGACGCTCTCGCTGGCCCCGCCCAGGGCGGCCTGCACGGTGGCCGCCCCGGTATAGCAGAAGAGGTTGAGGAAGCGCTTGCCGGCGGCCATCTCGCCCAGCATCCGGCGCACCGGCCGATGGTCGAGAAAGAGTCCGGTGTCCAGGTAGTCGCGCAGGTTGACCCACAGTCTGGCCTCCCCCTCGCGCACCTCGAAGCGCTCGCCGGTGGCGGCCTGTTTACGGTACTGCTCCCGCCCGCTCTGGCGCTGGCGACGCTTGACTACCACCCGGGCGGGGTCCACGCCGAGCGCCTCGGGGATCACCGCCAGCGCCTCGTGAAGCCGCTTCTGGGCCTGGGCGGCATCCACCGACTTCGGCGCCGCATACTCCTGCACATGCACCCGGTCGCCATAGAGGTCGATGGCCACCGCATACTCCGGCATGTCGGCGTCGTAGAGACGATAGCAGCTCTCGCCGCTCCTCTTGAGCCACTTCCTCAGCCGCTTGCGATTCTTCTCCAGGCGGTTGGCGAACATCTGCGCCCCTTCCGAGCGGGACGGGGTACCGCCGGTGGCCGCGTTGTCGTCGCCCTCGGGCACCGACATCAGCAGCAGCTTCGCCTCCAGGGGGCCGTTGCGCAGCGCGTACTGCCGGTGGGCGCGCAGGCCGATGCGGTGGCCCAGGTCCGGGTTGGCGGTGAACACCGCCAGGGCCCAGCCGGGGAAGGCGCCACGCACCCGCTCGCCCAGCCGCGCGTAGAGGGTGACCAGCTCCGGCAGCTCGCCCAGGCGCTCGCCGTAGGGCGGGTTGGTGATCACCAGCCCCGCTGGCGACGCCTCGAGCCCCGCGGGGCGCTCGAGCTCGGCGAGGCCCGCCCCGCGAAGCGAGATCAGCGACGGGATACCGGCACGCATGGCGTTGGCCTTGGCCGCGGCGAGCGCCGCCGGGCTCTGGTCGAAGCCGAAGAGGCGCGAGCGGCAGCGCCTGCGGCCGATGCCGGCCCGCGCCTCGGCCTCGCGCCTGAGCTCGCGCCAGGCGGCCTCGTCGTGCGCCGCCCAGCCGTGGAAGCCGTAGCGCTCCCTGGCCAGGCCCGGGGCGATGTCGGCGGCGATCAGCGCCGCCTCGATCAGCAGGGTGCCGGCGCCGCACAGCGGGTCCACCAGCGGGGCCCCCTGACGCGCCAGGGCCGGCCAGCCCGCCCGGATCAACAGGGCCGCGGCGAGGTTCTCCTTGAGCGGCGCGTGGCCCACGTCACGACGGTAGCCACGACGATGGAGGCTCTCCCCGGATAGGTCGATGCCTAGGATAAGGCGGCCGCGATGCAGGTGGGCGTAGAGGCGCAGGCCGGGACTCTTGAGGTCCACCGAGGGGCGCGGCCGCCCCTTGGCCTGCAGCCGTTCCACCACGCCGTCCTTGACGGTCTGGGCGCCGAAGCGGGTGTGGCGGATGGCGTCGCTGCGGCCGTGGAAGTCCACCGCTAGGGTGGCACCTTCGGACAGGTGCCTTTCCCAGGGCAGCGCGGCGGCGGCGAGGCGCACCGCCTCGGGGGTCGCGACGCCTTCCTCCCGGACGAGACAGAGGATCACGCGGTTGGCCAGGCGCGACCAGAGGCAGAGGCGGTAGGCGGTGGCAAGGTCGCCGCTGGCGCTCACCGCCCCCACCGTGCGCTTGCCCGGGGCGGCACCGAGGGCCTCCAGCTCCTCGGCCAGCAGCTCCTCGAGGCCGCGAGGGCAGGTCACCAGGAGGTCCAGGGAGGAAGGGACGTGGGTCGAAGTCATAGGGGACACCGCGGCGGCAAAAGGATGAATGTGCACCATGACAGGCGGTTGAACGAGTTGTTACAAATCGGTGGTCGACAACCCGGATGAGGATGGGCTATCAATAGGTCAGTAGCTACTGGAAACACGCATGCGTTCCTGTCAGCGGGCCTCTCTGGGCTCGTGGCACGTTACGGCTCGGCCTGATCTCTGCTGCCGAGTCAGTCAGATACCTTATCAAGAGGTAGTCCAATGAAACGACAGAAACGTGATCGCTTCCAGCGTGCCTACATTCATGGCTACAAGGCAGGTGTCTCAGGTCGCTCCCGCGATGACTGTCCCAGTCAGGACATCAATCTTCGCGAATACTGGATGAGCGGTTGGCGTGAAGGTCGTGGGGATCATTGGGCCGGCATGACCGGTGTCTCCGGCATCCACAAGAACCCCATGGTGGTGTGAACCCCCTCCCGCAAGCGGTTCACGCCTCCCACAAGCCCGCGCAACGCCGCGGGCTTTTTGTGTCCGGAGATCGTCCACAGCCCCTGCTGCCTCTCAGGTCCCGTCACGCAGCGCTCGGGCGCACTCCCCCACCAGCGCCGGGCCGCGGTAGATGAAGCCCGAATAGAGCTGCACCAGGTCGGCCCCGGCCCGGCGCTTGGCCAGCGCCGCCTCGCCACTGTCGATACCGCCCACGCCGACGATCGGCAGCTCGGGCAGGCGGCGGCGCAGCTCGCGGATAACGGCGTTGGAGGCCTCGAACACCGGCCGGCCGGAAAGCCCGCCCGCCTCCTCGGCATGGGCCAGGCCCACCACGCCCTCCCGGGCGACGGTGGTGTTGGTGGCGATCACGGCGTCGATGGCGTTGTCAGCCAGGCACCTGGCCACCAGCCCCACGGCCTCAGCGTCCATGTCGGGGGCGATCTTCACCGCCAGGGGCACCCACCGGCCGCTCTGGCGATCGAGTCGCGTGCCCGCCTCGCGCAACGCCGAGAGCAGGGCATCGAGGTGCTCGCCGAACTGCAGGTTGCGCAGCCCCGGGGTGTTGGGGGAGGAGATGTTGACGGTGATGTAATGGGCGTGGGCATGCACCTTCTGAAGGCACGCTAGGTAGTCGTCCACGGCGCGCTCCACCGGCGTCGACAGATTCTTGCCGATGTTGATGCCGATCACGCCGTTATAGCGGGTGGCGCGCACCCGGGCCACCAGGTGGTCGACCCCCGCGTTGTTGAACCCCATGCGGTTGATGATGGCGCCGGCCTCGGGCAGGCGGAAGAGGCGCGGCCGGGGGTTGCCGGGCTGTGGCCGAGGCGTCACCGTGCCCACCTCCACGAAGCCAAAGCCCAGGGCACCCAACGCATCCAGGTGATCGGCGTTCTTGTCGAGCCCCGCGGCCAGCCCCACCCGGTTGGGGAAGCGCAGCCCCATCAGCTCGACCGGATCCTCCACGCAGCCGCCGAGGCGCGCCGCCAGCCCCAGGCGCCCGGCCAGGTCGAGTCCCCTCAGGGCCAGGCCGTGGGCGGTCTCCGCATCCAGGCGAAAGAGCAGCGAGCGGGCAAGGGAATACATGGCGTCTCCAGGCGGTGGGCAGGGCGAGGGGCGGTCGCGGGCGGGCGTGAGTATAGCAGCGGCGCGGCGGCGAGACGACGCCGGCGCAGGACAGCCACCGGGGGTTTTGTGATCTACTAGGGGGAGACACGACGGAGGGTGCCGCGGCACCGACACACCGCCAGGGAGAACCACATGGCCGATACCACCGAAACCCTCGAGGACCGCCTCTCGCGCATCCACCGGGCGCTGGGCGACGACCAGCTCGACGCCGTGGATGCGGTGCTGGCCGACCTGGAGCCCGCCGAGATCGCCCTGCTGCTGGAGTCGCTGCCGTCGGCGGCGCGCATCCGCCTGTGGCAACGGGTGCCGGGCGAGGTGGACGGCGAGGTGCTGCTGCACGTCCACGACGAGGTACGCAGCACCCTGCTCGACGACATGGACCACGAGGAGATCGTGGCCGCCGCCACCGGCATGGACACCGCCGACCTGGCGGATATCTTCGAGGACCTGCCCCAGCAGGTCGCCGAGGACATGCTGCGTTCCATGGACGCCCTGCAGCGCGAGCGCCTCGAGGAGACCCTCTCCTTCGAGGAGGACAGCGCCGGGCGCCTGATGCGCACCGACACCATCGCGGTGCGCAGCGACGTCAGCCTGGAGACGGTATGCCGCTTCCTGCGCTGGAAGGAGTCGATCCCCGACAACACCCACCTGCTGATGGTGGTGGATCGCGACGGCCTCTTCCAGGGCACCCTGCCGGTGCCGCGACTGATCAGCCATGCCCCGGAGATGGCCGTGGCCGACCTGATGGACCACGACGTAGACAGCATCCGCGTCGACATGAAGTCCCGCGACGTCGCCACCCTATTCCAGACCCACGACCTGGTCTCGGCGCCGGTGGTGGACGAGGCGGGCCTGCTGCTGGGGCGCATCATGATCGACGACATCGTCGACGTGATCCGCGAGAACTCCGAGCAGGCGCTGATGAACATGGCCGGCCTCGACGAGGAGGAGGACCTGTTCGCGCCGGTGCTGCCCAGCGCCCGGCGGCGCGCCGTGTGGCTCGGTATCAACCTGCTCACAGCCTTCCTCGCCGCCTGGGTGATCGGCCGCTTCGAGGACGCCCTGGACCAGATCGTGGCCCTGGCGGTGCTGATGCCCATTGTCGCCAGCATGGGCGGCATCGCCGGCAGCCAGACCCTGACACTCGCGATCCGCGGCCTGGCGCTGGGCCAGATCAGCAGCATCAACAGCAGTTGGCTGCTGCGCAAGGAGGTGGGCATCTCGATCATCAACGGCGTGCTGTGGGCCCTGGTGGTGGCGGTGCTGGCACTGCTGTGGTTCAAGAGCGTGGCGATCGGCGCCATCATCGCCGCCGCCCTGGTGATCAACATGCTGGCGGCGGGGCTGGCCGGCATCGCCGTGCCGCTGGTGCTCAAGCGACTGGGCATCGACCCGGCGCTCTCGGGGTCGGTGATCCTCACCACGGTCACCGACGTGGTCGGCTTCATGGCCTTCCTGGGGCTGGCGACCCTCTTCCTGCTCTGACCCCCCATCGACGACGAACCCCGCCACCCGGCGGGGTTCGTCGTTGCGGGGAGTCACGCGCGGCTCAGAGCTCGCGGCTTCTCTCGGCGAAGTCCACCAGTTCGCGCACGGCCACGGCGAACAGCGGGAAGCCTCCCTGACCGCCGCTGCCCACCTGCTCGAGCAGGCGGCGCCAGCGGGCGTGCATGGCGTCGTGACGCTCGAGCCAGGCGGCGACCCGCTCGGCGGGTGCCTCCGGCCCTTCCGCCATCTCCAGCACGCTGACGGTAAGCGCCAGCTGCTGGCGATCGATGTCGTCGCGGAAGGTCTCCCGGGCCTGGGCCTGCCAGCTGTCGCGCACCTCGAGCTCGGTGATCTGGCGAATCATCCACGGCAGCTCGAGGCGGTGGCCCACCTCGTAGAAGACCTCGGCCACCCGCTCGGGGGCCACCTCGGTCTGGCGCGCCGCCTGGATGATGCCGAGCCCGGCGTAGAGGCTGCCGGCGGCCGCCACGCGAGCGGCCAGCGCCTCGGGCACCCCGGCCGGCACCAGCTCGTCGCGGCGCGCCTGCCAGGCCTCGCGCTCCTCGCCCCTCAGCCGCTCATCGATGCTCTCCTGCAGCGCCGCCAGGCGCGGCGCGAAGTAGTCGATGCACTGGGCGGTATCGCCGCCGGCGCGGCCGCGCAGGAACCAGCGGGTGGCGCGCCGGATCAGGCGCATCAGGTCGAGCATCATGGCGTACTGCACGGCGCTCGGCACATGGTTGTCCAGCGCCTCGATCTGCTCCCAGCTCTCGCCCAGGCGGAACACCTCCCGAGCGATGACGTAGGCGCGGGCGATCTCGGCGCGACCGGCGCCGGTGGAGTCGATCAGGCGCCGCACGAAGACGATCCCCATGTGGTCGACCAGGTCGTTGGACAGCTGGGTGGCGACGATCTCGCGCTTGAGACGGTGCTCGTACATCTCGTCGCGGTAGCGCTCCACCAGCACCCGCGGGAAGATGCGCTCGACGTGGCGCACGATCACCGGGTCATCGGGAACCTGGGAGGCGATCAGGTCGCCCTTCAGCACGCTCTTGGCGTAGGAGATCAGCATCGAGAGCTCGGGCAGCAGCATGCCTTGCTGGTTGGCGGCACGCTCCTTGAGCACCTCGTCGTCGGGCAGGAACTCCAGCTCCCGGTCGAGCTGGCCGGCGGCCTCGAGCTCGCTGATGAAGCGGCGGAAGGGGCCGACCCCCTCGCAGGACTGTCGCTCGGCCAGGTCCAGCGCCTGGGTCTGGCGGTAGTTGTCGCGCAGCACCAGTTCGCTCACCTCGTCGGTCATGTCGGCAAGCAGCCGGTTGCGCTGCTTCTCGGTCATGTCGCCGCGGGCCACCACCTCGTCGATCAGGATCTTGATATTGACCTCGTGGTCGGAGCAGTTGACGCCACCGGCGTTGTCGATGAAGTCGGTGTTGACGCGCACGCCCCGGGCGGCGGCCTCCATGCGACCGCGCTGGGTGAGGCCGAGGTTGCCGCCCTCGCCCACGACCCGGCAGTTGAGCTCGCGCCCATCGATGCGCAGGGCGTCGTTGGCCTTGTCGCCCACCTGGGCGTCGCTCTCCTCGCTGCCCTTCACGTAGGTGCCGATGCCGCCGTTCCAGATCAGGTCCACCTCGGCGCGCAGCATGGCCTGGATCAGTTCGTTGGGGGAGAGCCTGTCGGCCTGGATGCCGAAGCGCCGCTTCATCTGCGCCGAGATCGGGATCGACTTGGCGCTGCGCTTGAACACCCCGCCGCCCTTGGAGATCAACGTGGGGTCGAAGTCCTCCCAGCTGGTGCGCGGCGTCTCGAAGAGGCGCCGGCGCTCGGCGAAGGTGGCGGCGGCGTCGGGCTCGGGGTCGACGAAGATGTGCAGGTGGTTGAAGGCGCCCACCAGGCGGATCCGGTCGGAGAGCAGCATGCCGTTGCCGAAGACGTCACCGCCCATGTCGCCGATGCCGACCACGGTGAACTCCTCCTCCTGGGTGTTCAGCCCGAGGCCGCGGAAGTGGCGCTTGACCGACTCCCAGGCGCCCTTGGCGGTGATGCCCATCTTCTTGTGGTCGTAGCCGTTGGCCCCGCCGGAGGCGAAGGCGTCCCCCAGCCAGTGGTCGTACTCGGCGGAGATCTCGTTGGCGATGTCGGAGAAGGTGGCCGTGCCCTTGTCGGCGGCCACCACCAGGTAGGCGTCGTCATCGTCGTGGCGCACCACCGCAGGCGGCGGCACCACCTCGCCGCCCTTGAGGTTGTCGGTGACATCGAGCAGGGCGCGGATGAAGGTCTTGTAGCACGCGATTCCCTCGCGCTGGAAGGCCTCGCGATCGCCCTCGGGCAGCCGCTTGCAGACGAAGCCCCCCTTGGCGCCCACCGGCACGATCACCGAGTTCTTGACCTGCTGCGCCTTGACCAGGCCCAGCACCTCGGTGCGGAAGTCCTCGTGGCGGTCGGACCAGCGCAGGCCGCCGCGGGCCACCTTTCCGCCGCGCAGGTGCACCCCTTCGAGCCGCGGCGAGCAGACGAAGATCTCGAACGCCGGACGCGGCCGAGGCATGCCGGTGACCCTCGCGGGCTCCAGCTTGACGGCGATGTAGTCCTTGACGCCGCCGTCCTCGCGACGCTGGTAGTAGTTGGTACGCAGGGTGGCGAGGATCAGCTCCAGGTAGCGGCGCAGCAGCTGGTCGTCGTTGAGGCTGGCGACGCCGTCCAGCAGGCGCTGGATGCGCTCCACGCAGGCCGCCTCCTCGCCCTCGCCGGGCCGGTCGGCGGGGTCGAAGCGCAGCTCGAACAGGGTGACCAGCTCGCGGGTGATCTCCGGGTAGCTGGCCAGGGTGTTGGCCATGTAGTCCTGGGAGACGCCGAAGCGGATCTGCTTGAGGTAGCGGGCATAGGTACGCAGCATCGCCACCTCGCGCCAGTCGAGGTTGGCGCCGATGATCAGGCGGTTGAAGGCGTCGTTGTCCGCCTCGCCGGCCCAGATGCGCTGGAAGGCCTCGATGAAGGGCTCGCGCATCTCCTGGAGGTTGACCTCGGTGCTGGTGTGGTGCTCGAGGTTGAAGTCGTGGATCCAGTAGCTGGCGTCGCGGGCGCTGATCTCGTAGGGGCGCTCGCCGATCACGCGCAGTCCCAGGTTCTCCATCATAGGCAGCACGTCGGAGAGCGGGATCGGCGCTTCAGGGTGAAACAGCTTGAGGTTGACCCCGCTGCCCTCTTCCTCCACCAGCCGGTAGAGCGACAGCGACAGCGGCAATCCCTCGTCCAGCTCGCCGATATGGTGCAGGTCATAGACGGCGGTGCGGGCGCTGAAGTCGTCGCGGTAGCTGGCGGGGAAGGCGTGGCGGAAGCGGTCCATCAGGCGGTTGGCATGCTCCTCGCCGAAGCCCTCGATGCAGGCGGCCTGGAGGTCGTCGCGCCAGTTGCGGGCCAGCTTGGCCAGCTTGGCCTCGAGGCGGCGCAGGTCATACTCCACCGGCTCCTCGCCCCTGAAGCGCAGGATGAACTGGATGCGCGCCAGCACCGACTCCGAGAGATAGGTGTTGAAGTCGCCGAAGGTGGCGTCGAGCTCCTCGCAGAGCATCTCCTGGATGCGCAGGCGCAGCTCGGTGGAGAAGACGTCGCGGGGCACGAAGGCCAGGCAGGAGTAGAAGCGCCCGGGGCGATCCTCGCGCACGAAGAGGCGCACCCGGCGGCGCTCGCGGATGCTGAGGATCCCCAGCGCCGTCTCCACCAGCTCCCGGGTGTCGATCTGGAAGAGGTCGTCGCGGGGGTAGACCTCGAGGATCTGCAGCAGCTGCTTGCCGTTGTGCCCCTTGGGGTTGAAGCCGGCGATGTCCATCACCGTCTTGAGCTTGCGGCGCAGGATCGGCACGTTGCGCGGCGACTCGTTGTAGACGGTGGCGGTGAAGAGCCCCAGGAAGCGATGCTCGCCGACCAGATTGCCCTCGGCGTCGTAGCGGTCGATGGAGATGTAGTCGGGGTAGGTCGGCCGGTGCACCCGGGCGTGGTGGGCGCTCTTGGAGAAGGTCAAAAGCTCCGGCACCAGCACGTAGCGGCCATCATCCTCCAGCCCCTGTTCGGTGCGGATCCGCTCGCGATAGCGCGGCTGGTCGAGGCGGAATACCCCCAGCTCGCTGCCCTTGACCTTGTCGAGGCTCTCCTGCTTCCCCTTGTGCGTTCTCACCTCGTAGAGGTCGTAGCCCAGGAAGGTGAAGTTGTCGTGGAGCATCCACTCCAGGAAGGAGATCGCCTCGGCGTGGTCGTCGGGGTCACTCTGGGGCGGGCAGCCGGCGCGCAGCTCCTCGAGGGCCTCCTCGACCTTGGCCAGCATGGGCTCGAAGTCCGCTACCGCGGTGCGCACGTCGACCAGTACCTCCTCGAGGCTTTGCTGCATCTCCTGCAGCACCTCAGGGTCGGAGTGGCGGTCGATCTCGATGACGATCAGCGATTCGCGCGCGGCCGGGGCGTCGCTCGCCTTGGGCGAGGTGACCCGCGCCAGCCGATGGTCGCGGCCGCGCTCGGTGGCCAGCACGGCGTTGTGGATGGCGTGCACGGTGAGGTCGCGCCGGTTGAGCTCGATGCGCACCGAGTCGACCAGGAAGGGCATGTCCTCGTGCAGCACCGCCACGAAGGTATGGGCCGACTGCCAGCCATGCTCCTCGAAGTCGGGGTTGAATACCCGCACCTTGGGCTCGGCCGGGTCGAACTGCTGCAGGAAGTGCCACACCGAGAGGGTGGCGCCGTAGACGTCGTCGAGCCGCCGATCCTCCAGGTCGTCCAGCGGCACGGTGGCATAGAAGTAGTCGGCGAAGGCGCCCACGGCCTCGGCCTTGGCGGCGTCCAGCCGGGCGTCGAGCCGCTCGTGAAGCTGCTTGAGCAGGTCCTGTCTGGCCTCGTCATTCGCAACGTGCTGCATCCATCACCTCGGTGTCCGGCGGTCGCTCCTGCAACCGGAAGGGTTCGACACGGCGGCCGACTGCACCGCCCTGTCGCCAGCTTACGCCACCCCCGGCGCCAGCCCCAGCCACATGACCTCTTGCTCATGGAGCATGCCGGGTGCGCATCATCGGCGAACGAGGACGACTCAGCCACGCCGCTCCAGCAGCACCCCGCATTCGCAGTGGTGGGTCCAGGGAAACTGGTCGAACAGGGCCAGGCGCACGACCCGGTGGGTCTCGGTCAAGCGCTCGAGGTTGCTCGCCAATGTCTCCGGGTTGCATGAAATATAGACGATGCGCGAATAACCGCTGAGCTGGCGGCAGCTGGCATCGTCGAGGCCGGCCCGGGGCGGGTCCACCAGCACAGTGGTGAAGTCGTAGTCGTCGAGGCGCCACTCTGCGACCCGACGCCCGCCCTTCTCGCCCTTGAGCGCGGCGGCGAACTCCTCGGCGGACATGCGCCCCACGGTGGCGTTGGTCACGCCGTTGGCGGCCAGGTTCTCCCGGGCGCTGGCCACCGAGGTGCGCGAGATCTCGGTGGCCAGCACACGGCGGAAGTTCTCCGCCAGGGCCACGGTGAAGTTGCCGTTGCCGCAGTAGAGCTCCACCAGGTCGCCCGACTGGCTTCCCCGGGTCACGTCCCGAGCCCAGGCCAGCATCGAGCGACAGATCTCGGCATTGGGCTGGGTGAAGCTGTTCTCCACCTGCTGGTAGAGGAACTCGCGCCCCTCCACCGCGAGGCGCTCCCAGACATGGTCGCGTTCGAGCACCCGGCGCTGCTTGCGGGCACGGCCGATGATCATCGCCCCCAGCGTCTCCTGAAGGTCGCGCGCCGCCGCCTCCCAGTCGTCATCCAGGGGGCGGTGGTAGATCAGGGTGACCAGCGCCTCGCCGGAGAGGGTGGTGAGGAACTCCACCTGGAAGAGCCGGCGGCGCAGCAGCGGGACCTCGCGGATGGCGTCGAGCAGCGCCGGCATCAGTTGGTTGATGCGCCGGCTGGCGACCGGGAAGTCGTCGATGCGGACCACCCGCTTGTGCGTCGGGTCCCCGGGGTCCACCTCGAACATGGCGTAGAAGAGGTCGTCCCCCTCGTGCCAGAGGCGGAACTCGCAGCGCTGGCGGTAGTGGCTGGGGGGCGAGGGATAGACCTCGAGGGCGGGCGGAGCGAAACGCGCGAAGTCGCGGCGGATGCGCTCGGCCTTGGCCTCGAGCTGCTGGTCATAGCGGGCGGGGTCGACGACGGGAATGGCCAAGAAGCCTCCTGATGGGGTCGGAAACGGGGAATCGGGGGTGGCGAGGGGGTCAGTCGAGCGCCAATTGGCGCGGGGCGGCGAAGCCGAAGCGGGCCAGGGCGGTGGCCAGCGCCGGGTCCGGTGCGGTGGCGAGACTCGTCCCGAGTCCCTCGGCGACGGCGACACCGGCCGTCACCTGGGCGGTGCGCCGGGCGATGGCGTCGCTGGAGTCGACCCAGGCCACCGGCCAGGGCGCCGCTGCGGCCAGGGCGTCGCGCAGCAGCGGGAAGTGGGTGCAGCCGAGCACCACGGTGTCGAGTTCGGGGTCTTCCCAGAGCGGCGCCAGGGCGACCTCGATCAGGTCGGGGTCGGGCGCCTCGCCGGCGAGGCGCCGCTCCGCCTCGCGCACCAGCGCATCGGCGGCCACCCGCCGCACCACGCAGTCGGCGGCGTAGCTCTCGATCAGGCGCAGGGTGTAGGGGCGCGCCACCGTGGCGCTGGTGGCCAGCAGGCCGATATGGCGACTGCGGCTGCATGCCGCCGCCGGCTTGATGGCGGGCACCGTACCCACCACCGGGATGCGCAGCCGCTCGCGCAGGGCAGCCAGGGCCAGGGTGCTGGCGGTGTTGCAGGCCACCACCAGGGCCGTGCAGCCGCTGGCCGCCACCGCCGCCTCGCACACCGCCAGGATGCGCCGCACCAGCCAGGCGTCCTCGCGCAGGCCATAGGGCAGCATGGCGTTGTCGCACACATAGGCGAGCGCCGCCCGGGGCAGGCGACGGCGCAGGGCGGCCACCACCGAGAGCCCCCCCACCCCGGAGTCGAACACCAGCACCGGCCCCATCGTCATCGCGCCTCCTCCACGCCGCGCGGCCGGCCGAGGGACTCGGCGAGACGCTCCCGGCCCGGGCGGCAGGCGGCGGATGGCAAGAGGGGACAGGGTGGCGTGAGACTCGGCATGGGGCGCATTCTACCCCAGCCGCGGGAAGGCTGGCAGCCCGGGGTCAGACCGGGACGGGTGCCTCCTTCAGCTCGGCGTAGAGCTCGGGATAGGCCTCCTGGAGCCGCTGGAGCCTTGCGGCGGCGTCGTCCGGCAGCGCCTCGGCCAGTCGCTGGAGGACCTGATCGTCGAAGTGTTCGCGGATCAGGGGGAAGAGCTTCTCGCGCTCGTCTCTCAGGTAGGCACGGTGGGCGTCGAGGTAGGCCCTGAGGTCGTCGGAGAAGCGATCCATGGGCACCACGGCATCCATGAGGATCATGTCGAGGTCGTTGGAGAGGCGGCCGAGACGGGCCTGGAGCTTGCGGTAGTCCTCGGCCAGCCGCTCGGTGACCTCGCGTCCTCCTTCCACCTTCTCGAGCTGCTCGCTGAAGAGCCGCTCCAGCGGGTGGGTGAAGCCGTCCATGTAGTCGAGGATATAGTCGACCACCTCACGCATCAGCTGGAAGTTGGGGCGTTCACCGGTCGCCAAGGTCTTCTGCTTGAGCTGCAGAACGTGCAACATGCGCGCCATATTGGCATGATCCTGACGCAGCTGGGTCAGCATGGGCATGTCGGGCCCTCCTATATGGTACATGGGAGAAGGCACTCTTCTTTGGATGCGCCATCATGGACAGGGTTCAGCGCGAGGCCGACTGGCCTGGCGTCGCTCCCCCACTCTAGCATCCCGGCCGCCAGCCTGCCGCTTCCGGATCAACGCAAGGAGTCGCCCATGGACCTCTTCTCCCGCGACCGCGACGAGGGCGCGCCCCTGGCCTGGCGCATGCGCCCGCGGCGCCTCGACGACTACGTCGGCCAGCAGGCTCTGGTGGGACCCGGCAAGCCGCTGCGCCGCATGGTCGAGGGCGGCACGGTGCGCTCGATGATCCTGTGGGGGCCGCCCGGCACCGGCAAGACCACCCTGGCCGAGATCCTGGCCGCCGAGTCGGGCGCCCACCTCGAACACCTCTCGGCGGTGATGGCCGGGGTCAAGGAGATCCGCGCCGCGGTGGAGCGCGCCCGGGCCCTCCAGGTCCAGGACCGGTCGACGCTGCTCTTCCTCGACGAGATCCACCGCCTCAACAAGAGCCAGCAGGACGCCCTGCTGCCCCACGTGGAGTCGGGCCTGCTGACGCTGATCGGCGCCACCACGGAGAACCCCTCCTTCGAGGTCAACTCGGCGCTGCTCTCCCGGGCCCGGGTGCACGTGCTGACCTCGCTCTCCGAGGCGGAGCTGGTGGAGGTGCTGGAGGGTGCCCTGCAGGACACGGAGCGCGGGCTCGGCCAGCGCCGGATCCGGGTGGAGCCGGAGGTCCTCGCGATCCTGGCCCGGGCCGCCGCCGGGGATGCCCGCCGGGCACTCGGGCTGCTGGAGAGCGCCTGCGACTTCACCGAACCCGGCGCGGAGGGGGGCGAGTGGCTGCCGCGCCAGGCGCTGGAGGCGGTGCTGGGCCACCAGGCCAGCGCCTTCGACAAGCAGGGCGACCACTACTACGACCTGCTCTCGGCGATCCACAAGTCGGTGCGCTCCTCGCGCCCCGATGCCGCCCTGCTCTATATCGCCCGCTTCCTCCAGGGGGGCGGCGACCCGCTGGACGTCATCCGCCGGCTGACCGCCGTCGCCTCCGAGGACGTGGGCAACGCCGACCCGCGCGCCCTGCCGCTGGCGATGGCGGCCTGGGACGCCTACCTACGCCTGGGCGACCACGAGGGGCAGCGCGCCATCGCCCACGCCGCCATCCACCTGGCGGTGGCGCCGAAGAGCAACGCCATCGACCAGGCCTGGAAGCGCGCCAAGGCGTGCGTGGCCGCCCAGCCACGCCTCGAGGTGCCCAGCTACCTGCGCAACGCCCCGACGAAGTTGATGGAGAGCCTGGGCCACGGTGAAGGCTACCGCTACGCCCACCAGGAGCCGCACGGCTACCCTGCCGGCAGCGCCCACGACTGCTGGCCGGAGGGGGTCCCCCGCGAGTCCTTCTATCGCCCCACCGAGCAGGGCCAGGAGAGGCGCTACGCAGAGCTGATGGCGTGGCGCGAGCGGCTGGACGCCGAGGCGGATGGCGACGGCGAGTCGCAAGCTGAAAGCTGAAAGCTGAAAGCTGAAGGCTGAAGGCTGAAGGCTGAAGGCTGAAGGCTGAA
>JBKHEO010000051.1:0-15162 GCA_046540755.1 Halomonas sp.
AAGCTGGAAGCTGGAAGCTGGAAGCTGGAAGCTGGAAGCTGGAAGCTGGAAGCTGAAAGACAGCATGATCCCGCCACGTCTGGGGTCTAGATCTCTTCTTCCAGCTTCACGCTCGAGTCCGCACAGCAGGCACTCCTACTGATCCGGGCGCAACCCGGCCGGTATTTCTTCAAGCTTCCAGCCGCGAAGCGGCGCTCTTCCAGCTTCAAGCTCACAGGAGGTGCTTATGACCGCCCCCATCCCTACCCATGTCCACTACCACCAACAGGCCCGCGAGCTCGAGCTGACCTACCCCGACGACGCGCGCTACCGGCTCTCCGTGGAGTACCTGCGTGTATTCTCGCCCTCCGCCGAGGTGCGCGGCCACGGCAAGGGCCAGGAAACCCTTCAGGTGGGCAAGAAGTTCGTCGGCCTCAAGGACATCACCCCCACCGGCCGCTACGCGCTCAAGCTGCACTTCGACGACGGCCATGACAGCGGCCTCTACAGCTGGGACTACCTGTGGTGGCTGATACAGCACCGCGAGGCCAACTGGGCGGAGTACCTCGAGCGCCTGGAGGCGGCCGGTGCCAGCCGCGAACCGCTGGGCATCGAGATCAAGCAGCTCTAACCGGCGTCAAGACAATCGGCGCCGCCCGGGGCTACAATGGCGCCCATTCGAGGCAGCGACCTCTTCCCATTGCAGCGATTCGGGAGCCCCATCGCATGAGCGCCAACCCCAGCTCCAGGGACGACAAGACCACCCACTTCGGCTACCAGGAGGTCCCCCGCGAGGAGAAGGCCTCCCGGGTCGCCGATGTCTTCCACTCCGTGGCGGCCCGCTACGACGTCATGAACGACCTGATGTCCTTCGGCATCCACCGCCTCTGGAAGCGGCTCACCATCGAACGCGCCGGGGTGCGTCCCGGCCACAGCGTGCTCGACATCGCCGGCGGCACCGGCGACCTGACGCTGAAGTTCTCGCGGCGGGTGGGGCCTCGCGGGCGCGTGGTGCTGGCCGACATCAACGAGTCGATGCTACGGGTCGGGCGCGACAAGCTGCTCAACCACGGGGTCGGCGCCAACGTCGAGTACGTCCAGGCCAACGCCGAGTGCCTGCCCTTCCCCGACAACACCTTCGACTGCATCACCATCGCCTTCGGCCTGCGCAACGTCACCGACAAGGATGCCGCCCTGCGCTCCATGGCCCGGGTGCTCAAGCCCGGCGGCCGCCTGCTGGTGCTGGAGTTCTCCAAGCCCGACAACCCCCTGCTCACCCGCGCCTACGACGAGTACTCCTTCCGTCTGCTGCCGCGCATCGGCCAGGTGGTGGCCAGCGACGCCGACAGCTACCGCTACCTGGCCGAGTCGATCCGCATGCATCCGGACCAGGAGACCCTCAAGGCCATGATGGAGGCGGCCGGCCTGGAGCGGGTCGAGTACACCAACATGACCGGGGGCATCGTCGCCCTGCACCGCGGCATAAAGCTCTGAGGTGGGCATGGCCTTGACCCCGACCCTGCTGCTCGCCGGCGCCGAGAGGACCCTGAACGGCCTGCTCGCCCGCGACCCGGCGGCCCCCGGGCGCCTGGCACGCCTGGCCGGCCAGAGGCTGCTGGTGCGCCTGGAGAATCCCGCCCTGGCCCTGGCCATCCACTTCCACCCCGAGGGTCTGGACCTGCTGCGTCCCAACGACGCCGACGAGGCCGAGTACGATGCCGTGCTCGAGCTGGACGCCGAGACCCTCGGCGCCCTGCTGGGCGGCGCCTCCATGGAGCGCCTGATGTTCCAGGGCAGGCTCGCGGTGCGCGGCCGTATCCCGCTGCTGGAGGCGACCCGCGACCTGCTCCTCGACCTCGACCTGGACTGGGAGGGCGAGCTGGCCCGCTGGCTCGGCGAACTCCCCGCCCACAGCCTGGCCGAGGGGCTGCGCCGCCTGGGCCGCTTCGGCCTGCGCACCCGCGAGGAGTTCTGCGCCGACCTCTCGGAGTACCTGGTGGAGGAGGCCCGCCTGCTCCCCGGCCGTCCTCAGGTCGAGGTGCTGCGCGACCACCTCACCGAGCTCGAGGTCGCCGCCGACCGCCTCGAGGCGCGCCTGGCCCGCCTGCACCGACGACTGGCCGCCGGAGACGCGCCATGATGCTGCTGCGGCTGCTGCGCATCCTGTGGGTGATCACGCGCTACCGCCTGGACACCCTGATCCCCATCGCGCGGCTGCCCTGGGCGCTGCGCACCCTGCTGCGCCTCTCGCCGCTGCGCCTGGTCCCCATCGGCGAGCGCTCGCGGGGCGAGCGCCTGCGCCTGGCGCTGGAGTCGCTGGGGCCGATCTTCGTCAAGTTCGGCCAGGTGCTCTCCACCCGCCGCGACCTGCTGCCGGAGGATATCGCCGACGAGCTGCGGCGCCTCCAGGACCAGGTCCCCCCCTTCCCCAGCAACGAAGCACGGGCGGTGGTGGAGGACGAGCTGGGCCTGGCGGTGACCGAGGCCTTCGCCCGCTTCGACCCCGAGCCGCTCGCCTCCGCCTCCATCGCCCAGGTGCACGGCGCCCGGCTGCACGGCGGCGACGAGGTGGTGGTCAAGATCATCCGCCCCGGCATCGAGCGGGTAATGCGCCAGGACATGGCGCTGCTCTACCGCTTCGCGCGGCTGCTGACGCTGGTGCCGGAGGCGCGCCGGCTGCGCCCGGTGGAGGTGGTGCGCGACTACGAGGTGACCCTTTTCGACGAGCTCGACCTGCACAAGGAGGCGGCCAACACCTCCCAGCTCAAGCGCAACTTCAAGGACTCCCCCCACCTCTACGTGCCGGGTATCCACTGGGAGCTGACCCGCCATCGGGTGATGGTCCAGGAGCGCATCTACGGCATCCCGGTGGCCGACGTGGCCGCCCTGCGCGCCCAGGGCACCGACCTCAGGAAGCTCGCCGAGCGCGGGGTGGAGATCTTCTTCACCCAGGTGTTCCGCGACAACTTCTTCCACGCCGACATGCACCCGGGTAACATCTTCGTCTCCCGCCGGCATCCCCAGGACCCGCAGTACATCGCCATCGACTGCGGGATCGTCGGCAGCCTGACCCGCGAGGACCAGGACTACCTGGCCCGCAACCTGCTGGCCTTCTTCCACCAGGACTACTACGAGGTGGCGGCGCTGCACATCGAGTCCGGCTGGGTCGGCGAGAACACCCGGGCCAACGAGTTCGCCGCGGCGATCCGCACCGTATGCGAGCCGATCCTCGAGAAACCGCTCAAGGACATCTCCTTCGGCCAGGTGCTGCTGGGCCTGTTCCAGACCGCGCGGCGCTTCGACATGGAGGTGCAGCCGCAGCTGGTGCTGCTGCAGAAGACCCTGCTCAACATCGAGGGGCTGGGGCGCCAGCTCTATCCCGAGCTGGACCTGTGGCAGACCGCCAAGCCCTACCTGGAGCGCTGGATGGAGGAGCGCGCCGGCGTCAAGGGGCTGTGGGCCTCCCTCAAGCGCCAGGCCCCGGAACTCAGCCACCGGCTGCCCGAACTGCCCACCCTGGCCCACCAGGTGCTGTTCCAGGCGGAGCGGGAGAAGCGCCAGCGTCGCCACCAGGGCGAGGCGATCGGCGGCATCCGCCGCCAGCTGGAACACCAGGGCCGGCGCGGCCGGCGGCTGCGCCTGGGGCTCGTGCTGCTCGCCCTGGCCCTGGCCTGGCAGCCGCTGGTGGAGTGGGCCGGCGGCCAGCCCTGGCCGGCCCTTGCCGCCGCCGCCCTCGGCCTGCTGCTGCTGGCCTGGCACTGATTCCCTCTCGACACCCGGAGACGTCACCGATGAACGATATCCTCGAACGGCTGCAGGTTGTCCTGGATCAGCGTCGCGACGCCGATCCCGACGACTCCTACGTGGCCGCCTTGCATCACAGGGGCCTGAACAAGATACTCGAGAAGGTCGGCGAGGAGGCCACCGAGGCCCTGCTCGCGGCGAAGGATGCCGAGCACGGCGGCGAGGCCGAGCGCCAAGCGCTGGTCGCCGAGACGGCCGACCTGTGGTTTCATAGCCTGGTGATGCTGTCGCATCTCGGGCTCGACCAGCGGGCGGTGCTCGACGAGCTGGCGCGACGCTTCGGCATCTCCGGCCACGACGAGAAGGCTGCCCGGCCGCAATAGACCCATCCGGCTCCCGGGCCGCCCGGGACCCAACTCCAGAGGAAGCGCACATGTTAGGTGGTATCAGTATCTGGCAGCTGCTGATCGTTCTCGGCATCATCATCCTGATCTTCGGGACCAAGAAGCTGCGCAACGTCGGCACCGACCTGGGCGGCGCCGTGAAGGGCTTCAAGAAGGCGATGAACGAGGACGAGAAGGGCGAGAAGGGCGAGAAGTCCGACGAGGAGGGCGAAGCCCAGCCCCAAGCCCGCGTCGACCACAAGGAAGAGACGAATACCTACGACGTCCAGGCCGAACGCAAGCCCGAGGAACAGGAAGAGCGCAAGTAAGCCGCCATGTTCGATATCGGCTTTCTCGAACTCCTGCTGCTGGGCGTGGTGGGGCTGCTGGTGCTGGGCCCCGAGCGGCTGCCAAAGGCGGCACGTACCCTGGGCCTGTGGATCGGCAAGATCAAGCGGACCGTCTCCGGCATGCAGCGCGAGATCAGCGCTCAGCTGGAGGCGGAAGAGCTGCGCCAGAAGCTGGATGAACAGCAGAAGAAACTGGACGACAGCGTCAGCCAGGTGAAGCGCGGCGTGGAAGGCATCGCCGAGGAGCCCGAGCGTCCCGCAAGGGGCGAGGCGGCCAGCGGCGAGGCGACGCCC
Source organism: Halomonas sp. (assembly GCA_046540755.1). Taxonomy (GTDB): domain Bacteria; phylum Pseudomonadota; class Gammaproteobacteria; order Pseudomonadales; family Halomonadaceae; genus Halomonas. The sequence continues at coordinate 4,751 of JBKHEO010000051.1, forward strand.
CGCGCCACCCCGGAGCAGCGCCTGGATGATGCCCTGGCGCGAGCCCGCGAGAGCGCCGACAGCGCCTCCGCCCCCTCGCCCGAGCCCTCTTCCGCCGACAAGGACGCCCCCGACCGATGAGCAATCCCGGCGACAACCCGGAACAGCACCAGGCGCCGCTGATCGAACACCTCATCGAGCTGCGCTCGCGTCTGCTGCGCGCGGTGGTGGCGGTGCTGGTGGTCTTCCTCGGCCTCTACGCCTTCGCCAACGACATCTACCTGTTCGTGGCCCAGCCGTTGATGGCGCTGCTGCCGGAAGGCTCCCAGATGATCGCCACCGAGGTGGCCTCGCCCTTCCTGGCGCCCTTCAAGCTGACCCTGGTGACCGCGGTATTCATCGCCGTGCCCTACGTGCTGCACCAGGCCTGGGCCTTCGTGGCCCCGGGGCTCTACGACAACGAGAAAGCGCTGGCGATGCCGATCCTGGCCTCCAGCGTGCTGCTCTTCTACGGCGGCGCTGCCTTCGCCTACTACGCGGTCTTCCCGCTGCTGTTCGAGTTCTTCACCCAGACCGGGCCAGAGAACGTGACGGTGATGACCGACATCAACGCCTACCTCAACTTCGTGCTGAAGCTGTTCTTCGCCTTCGGCGTAGCGTTCGAGATCCCCATCGCCACCTTCCTGCTGATCGCCTCCGGCGCCACCACGGTGGAGAGCCTGTCGAAGAAACGCCCCTACATCATCCTGGGCTGCTTCGTGGTGGGCATGCTGCTGACCCCGCCCGACGTGATCTCCCAGAGCCTGCTGGCGGTGCCCATGTACCTGCTCTACGAGATCGGCCTGCTGTTCGGCCGCTTCGCCCGGCGCAAGAAGCAGCAGCGAGAGGCGGAAGACGACTCGTAAGCCATAAGCTGGAAGCTCGACCGCAGCCTGGAACAGATCGCCCCCATGGCAACGCCATGGGGGCGACTTCTCTTCCAGCTTCCAGGCGCGAAGCGCCGCTCTTCAAGCTTCCAGCTCCCGGCAAGGCCGGGTCAGAGATCCATCAACTCATCGAGGCGATCGACCAGCTTGAAGATGCCGGTGGCAGCCTCGCTGATGCGGGTGGCCAGCATGTAGGCGGGGGTGGTCACCACGCGGTGCTCGAAGTCCACCACGATATCCTCCACCCCGCAGCTACGATGCAGGCCGCCCATGGCGCTGATGGCGCCGGCGACGCCCGGGTCGTGGCCGACGGTCACGGCGATGCCGTTGCCCAGCAGCCGCGGCACCATCACCGGGCTGATGCACATCAGGCCGATCGGCTTGCGCGCCTCGTGGAAGCCTTCCAGGACCTCGCGGAGCTCGTCGAGCACCTGCATCTCGGCCCCCGCCTCGGCGAAGGTGGAAAGGTTCTTGGCCGCCCCGAAGCCGCCGGGCAGCAGCACCGCATCGAACGCCTCCGGGGCCAGCTCGTCGAGGGGCAGGATCTCGCCCCGCGCCAGGCGCGCCGACTCGGTCAGCACATTGCGCGTCTCGCCCTCGGCCACCTCGCCGCTGCGATGGTCCACCACGTGGTGCTGGGCGATGTCCGGCGCGAAGCAGCGGTAGCCGATGCCCAGCTGGTCCAGCCGCAGCAGGGTCAGGGTGGTCTCGTAGATCTCCGATCCGTCCTGGACGCCACAGCCCGAGAGGATGACCGCCACCTGTTTGCTCATGCCTATCTCCTTGCAGGATTCGCCTGCCCGCGGCAGGCCCGATAACGAAAGCCTCACTCTAGAGCGATCCCCGCGGTGCGACAAGGCGAGACTTTCGGCGTACCGGCGCGCTGATATACTCGAGTACAAGCGACATCCCCTGTCACACTGCTGTCACACCGCACCGCCAGACTGATGCTGGCGGCGCCAGAGCCGGAGAGACGACCTTGAGCTTCACCACGCCACGCCAGTTCCCCGCTACCCGCCTGCGGCGCATGCGCCGCGACGCCTTCTCGCGCCGGCTGATGCAGGAGAACGTGCTGACCCCGGCCGACCTGATCTGGCCGGTCTTCGTGCAGGAGGGCGAGGGCCGGCGCGAGGCGGTGCCCTCCATGCCGGGGGTCGAGCGCCTGTCGTTGGACCTGCTGGTCGAGGAGGCCCGCGAGGCGGTGGCGCTGGGCATCCCCGCCATCGCGCTCTTCCCGGTGGTCGACGCCTCGCTGAAGAGCGAGCTGGCCGAGGAGGCCTACAGCGCCGGCGGCCTGGTGCAGCGCAGCGTGCGCGCCCTCAAGGAGGCGCTGCCCGGGCTCGGCATCATCACCGACGTGGCGCTGGACCCCTACACCCGCCACGGCCAGGACGGCATCATCGACGAGCAGGGCTACGTGCTCAACGATCGCACCGTGGAGACCCTGCTCAAGCAGGCCCTCTCCCACGCCGAGGCCGGCGCCGACGTGGTCGCCCCCTCCGACATGATGGACGGCCGCATCGGCGAGATCCGCCGGGTGCTGGAGCAGGAGCAGCTGTCCAACACCCGCATCATGGCCTACAGCGCCAAGTACGCCTCACGCTACTACGGCCCCTTCCGCGACGCGGTGGGCTCCGCCACCAATCTCGGCCGTGCGGACAAGCGCACCTACCAGATGGACCCGGCCAACGGCGACGAGGCCCTGCACGAGGTGGCCCTGGACCTGGCCGAGGGCGCCGACATGGTGATGATCAAGCCCGGCATGCCCTATCTGGACGTGGTGCGCCGCGTGAAGGACGAGCTCCGCGCGCCCACCTACGCCTACCAGGTGAGCGGCGAGTATGCCATGCACATGGCCGCCTTCGAGAACGGCTGGCTGGATGCCGACGAGGTGATCCTCGAGTCGCTGCTGTGCTTCAAGCGCGCCGGTGCCGACGGCGTGCTGACCTATTTCGCCAAGCGAGCGGCCCGCCTGCTCGCCCAGTGATGGAAGGGACTGCGCGCCCTTCCCCGCCACGAGAGAATTGCCCATGGAAGACCGCAGTCCCGACGCCGCTCCCGGCGACGAAGGCGGAGCCGAGCTGCCGAGCCCGCGTCTCAACCAGACCCGCGCCGGCATCAAGCCCAAGGCTCCGCCGGCGACCGACACCGACCTGAGCGACCCCTCGCTCTACTTCAACCGCGAGCTCTCCCATCTGCAGTTCAACATCCGGGTGCTGGAGCAGGCGCTGGACGAGGCACACCCGCTGCTCAACCGGCTGATGTTCCTGCTGATCTTCTCGTCGAACCTCGACGAGTTCTTCGAGATCCGGGTCGCCGGCCTCAAGCATCAGTTGGCCCTGGGCGACCTCAGCTCCGGGATCGACGGCCGCACCCCGCGGGCGGTGCTCGGCGAGATCTCGCGCATCGCCCACGAGCAGATCGAGCGGCAGTACCGCATCCTCAACGAGTCGCTGCTGCCGGCGCTGGAGGAGAAGGGGCTGCGTTTCCGCCGCCGGCGCGACTGGACCCAGGCCCAGCAGGAGTGGGTGCGTGACTACTTCGAGAACGAGATCATGCCGGTGATCAGCCCCATCGGCCTGGACCCCTCCCACCCCTTCCCGCGCCTGGTCAACAAGAGCCTCAACTTCATCGTGCAACTCGAGGGCAAGGACGCCTTCGGCCGCGAGGGCGGCCTGGCGATCCTGCCGGCACCGCGCTCGCTGCCCCGGGTGATCAACCTGCCCGAGGGACTTTGCGAGGCGGGCTTCAAGGAGGCAGTGTTTCTCTCCTCGATGATCCACGCCCATGCCGAGGAGCTCTTCCCGGGCATGGCGGTGCGCGGCTGCTACCAGTTCCGGCTGACCCGCAACGCCGACATGACGGTGGACCCGGATGAGGTCTCGGACCTCGCCTCGGCGCTGCGCGGCGAGCTGCTGGCACGCCGTTACGGCAGCGGCGTGCGCCTGGAGGTGGTGGATACCTGCCCGGAGGAGCTCGCCGGCTTCCTGCTCCGGCAGTTCGAGCTGGAGGAGGAGGACCTCTACCGCGTCAACGGGCCGGTCAACCTGACCCGCATGATGTCGCTGCTCGGCGAGGTGGACCGGCCGGAGCTCTCCTACCGCCCCTTCACCCCGGGGCTGCCCAAGAACCTGCGCCGGGAGGGCAGCCTGTTCGACACCATCGCCGACGGCGACGTGCTGCTGCATCACCCCTTCCAGTCCTTCTCCCCGGTGGAGGAGCTGCTCGCCGAGGCGGCCCGGGACCCGGGCGTGCTGGCCATCAAGCAGACCCTCTACCGCACCGGTGCCGACTCCCCCATCGTCCACTCGCTGGTGGAGGCGGCCCGGGGCGGCAAGGAGGTGACGGTGGTGATCGAGCTGCGCGCGCGCTTCGACGAGGCCGACAACCTGGCGCTGGCCTCGCGGCTGCAGGAGGCCGGCGCCATCGTCATCTACGGGGTGATGGCCTACAAGACCCACGCCAAGATGATGCATATCGTGCGCCGCCAGAAGGAGGGCCTGCGCTACTACGTGCACCTGGGCACCGGCAACTACCACTCCAGGACCGCCCGACTCTATACCGACTACAGCCTGCTCACCGCCAACCCCACCCTGTGCGAAGACGTGCACCAGGTATTCCAGCAGCTCTCCGGCATGGGCCGGGCGAGGCGCATCGAGACGCTGCTCCACGCCCCCTTCACCCTGCACGAGCGGCTGGTGGAAATGATCGAGCGCGAGGCGGCCGAGGCGCGCAAGGGCAAGCGCGCCCACCTGATCGTCAAGTGCAACTCGCTGACCGAGCCCAAGCTGATCCAGGCGCTCTACCGCGCCTCCCAGGCCGGGGTCGCCTGCGACCTGATCATCCGCGGTCAGTGTTGCCTGCGCCCCGGGGTCCCCGGCGTGTCGGATAACATCCGGGTGCGCTCCATCGTCGGGCGCTTCCTGGAGCACACCCGGGTCTTCTACTTCCACAACGGCGGCAAGACGGAGGTGTGGGCCTCCAGCGCCGACTTCATGACCCGCAACATGTTCCACCGGGTGGAGACCTGCTTCCCGCTGCTGGACAAGAAGCTCGCCGCGCGGGTGCGCAAGGACCTGGAGACCTACCTGGTGGACAACTGCCAGAGCTGGCTGCTGCAGGCCGACGGCAGCTACGTCAAGCAGGACCCCGGCGAGGCGGCCCCGATCAGCGCCCAGGAGACGCTGCTCTACGCCTACGCCGCCAAGGCCTGAGGCGCGCCCCTATCCCCTGCGGAAGGCGGCCAAGTCGTGGGGGTCGAGGCCCTCGACGCGCTCGGAAAGGCCGCGCTCGCGGCGGGCCGCCTGCACGACCTCGCGCTCGGCGAGCAGCTCGGCGTCGTCGTCCAGGGTGCGGCCGTTGAGCTCGGCGAGCTGGGCCATGCCCTGGTGGTAGAAGGCGAGCAGGTCAAGGGCGGTGTCGTTACCCTCCGCCATGCCGCGGCGCAGCGCCGGCAGGTAGCCGCTGACCCGGGAGAGATGGTGCTTGAGCTGCCAGGCGTAGCGCACCTCGGCCATCCAGGGGCGCTCGCGCAGGACAGCGAACACCAGGCTGGTGGCCAGCAGCCCCAGCAGCACCCCCAGCACGTTGAGCCAGAAGCCGCCGTCGAAGGCGGCCTGCAGCAGCTGCACGAACACCAGCCCGAAGACGATCAGCTGGCCGGCCATGGCCAGGCTGATGAGACGCCCCTTGCGGCGGTAGGTCTCGGGGTCGTGCTCCTCGAACCGGAACGGCATGCGGGACTCCTGGTGGCGAATCGGTCATGGGCGGCATTATCCCGAGATCGCCCCCCGGGGTACAGGCTAGCGCAGCCGTTCGGCGGCGGAGAGCAGCAGGTGCTCGGTGGCCTCCCAGCCGATGCAGGCGTCGGTGACCGAGACCCCGTGGCGCAGGCGGCCAGGGGCGAGCGGCTGCTTGCCCTCGTGGAGGTGGCTCTCCAGCATCAGCCCGGCGATCGCCGTCTCGCCGGCCTGGCGCTGGGCCAGGACGTCGAGGGCCACCTCGCTCTGGCGGCGGTGATCCTTGCGGGCGTTGGCGTGGCTGCAGTCGACCATCAGCCGCGGCGAGAGGCCGGCCTCCTCCAGGGCGCGGCGCGCCGCCTGGACGTGACGGGCCTGGTAGTTGGGCTCGCCGTGGCCGCCGCGCAGCACCAGCTGGGTATGGGGATTGCCGGCGGTTTCGCGTATCGCCGGGCGCCCCTCGGGGCCCATGGCGAAGTGGCTGTGGGGATGGGCGGCGGCGCGCATGGCGTCCAGGGCCACGCCGATATCGCCGCCGGTGGCGTTCTTGAAGCCCACCGCCGCCGCGAGGCCACTGGCCAGCTCGCGGTGCAGCTGGGACTCGGTGGTGCGCGCGCCGATGGCCACCCAGGCCAGCAGGTCCTCGAGATAGGGGGCCAGCATCGGCTGCAGCAGCTCGGTGGCCACCGGCAGGCCCAGCGCCGCGACATCGCGCATCAACCGCCGCGACTCCTCGAGGCCGCGGGCCATGTCGCCCGTGCCGTCGAGGTCGGGGTCGTAGGCGAGTCCCTTCCAGCCCACGGTGGTGCGCGGCTTCTCCACGTAGACACGCATCACAGGCAGCACACGGTCGGAGAGGCGCGGCGCCAGCTCGGCCAGGCGCCTGCCGTACGCCAGCGCCGCCTCGGGGTCGTGGATGGAGCAGGGCCCCACCACCACCAGCAGGCGGTCGTCATGGCCGGCGAGGATGTCATGCACGGCACGGCGCTGGGCCTCGAGCCGGCGGGACAGGGCCGGCGAGAGGGGCAGTGCCTGGCGCAGCTCACCGGGAGTAGGCAGCGGGCGCATCGGCATGGCGGCGGGGGTGGTGTCGTCCAGGGTGGCGGCGGCAAGGGTCGCGTTCATGGGGTTTCAGCTCCGGTCAGCGGTCGTACATCGTGTGGGTCGGGTGCCACCGAGCGCGCTACGGCCGGGCGTGGCAAAGGGAGCCGACCGCAGCTCGCTAAATCGCCAGTCGCCGTAATAGCCGGGAAAGCCTCGGGTCTGGCGGATGGCGATGGCTGCGGTCATGGTCTCTCTCCTCGATGTCATCTGTGTTGTGGGCTGCCCTGAAACACGAAACCCCCGGGCGGGGCTGCCGTCCGGGGGTTCTGTCGGAGGCGGCCCTGGCGGGTGTGCCTCCGGCGATGTCGCGTCTAGCGCTCAGGACATGGCCGCCGGCACACCGGTCATAAAATAGCCATACCAGAAACCGCCGGGGGCCACGCACGGCACATCCCCGCGGCCTGAGGCGGCGTGACGAGGGAAGCGGTGAGTGGCGGCGACGGTCATGGGATTCTCCTGAGCGATGAGGTCATCCTGCCGCATCGCGGCATGGCTGACAAGGGCGACGTTCAGCCGGCGAACAGCTGGTACCAGCCGATGGTGGCCGGCAGGCAGCTCATGGCCACCACCACGATCAGGCCCATGATGATGGAGAGCAGGCCGCTGGTGTCGCGGAAGTTCTCGTCGTGTCCCGCCATGTGTCACTCCTTCGATTGCGTCAGGGTTGGGGTCTGGGGTGGCACCCATTCTAGCGAAGTTGGCGTGACGGGGCACGGCAGCGATGGTCGCAGCTGGGCTATCGCAGGTGGCGCCCGCCGTCCACCGGCAGGCTGGCGCCGGTCACGTAGCGGTTGTCGAGCAGGTAGCGCAGCGTCTGGTAGATCACCCCCGGGCCCGGCACCATCCGCATCGCCGACTTGGCGCGCGCCTTCTCGGCGTAGGCCTCGTCGTCGCCCTCATTGAGCATGATCATCGCCGGGGCGATGGCGTTGACCTGGATCGCGGGGGCATACAGGGCGGCGAACGACAGCGTCAGGTTGTCGAGCCCGGCCTTGGTGGCGGCATAGGCGGCGTGCTTCCTCGAGCCCTTCTGCACCACGTAGTCGGTCATGTGCACGATGTCGCGCTGGGGCTCATGGCACGCCTCGAGCAGTTCGCGGGCGTGCAGGTTGATCAGGTAGGGCGCCAGCATATGGATGCGGAACAGCCGCTCGAAGGTCGCCCCCGCCTCGGGGCCGGTGGCGTCCGGCGCCCAGTCGCTGGCGTTGTGGACGATGGCCCGCAGCGACGAGGTCTCGTCCTTGAGCCGCGAGATAAAGTCGAGGATACCCGCCTCGCTGGCGAAGTCGGCCGCCAGGGTGACGATGCCGCGTTCGCGCAGCGCGTCCAGTTCGGGGCGCTCGCGGCGGTAGCTGATGATCACCGGGTGGCCGTCGTCCACCAGGCGCTCGGCGCAGTGGCGCCCCAGCCGCTGGGCGCCGCCGGTGATCAGGATCGGGGCGGCACTCATGAGCCCGCCTCCCGGCGCAGGCTGCCGGCGGTGGGCACGATGGGATCCCGCGGGGCGTAGGCGAAGACGTCGGAGAAGACCCGCGAGGACGAGAGGCCCAGGGAGGCGAGCACGTCGACGCAGGCATAGACCATGCCCGGCGAGCCGGAGAGGTAGACGTCATGGCCTGAGACGTCCTCGAGCGAGAGGGCCAGGGCCTGGTCGATGCGCCCGCGATGGCCCACCACCCCCTCGCCGGCCCAGGGGGTCTCGGGGGCGATCTCGGTCACCGGGTGGAAGGTGAACCCGCCATGGGCCTCGGCCCACTCTCGGGGCAGGCGCTCCAGGTAGAGGTCACGCGGCTCGCGGGCCGCCCACCACAGCTCGATCTCGCGCCGCGGGTCGGCGGTAAGGGCACCCTCGACCAGCGCCTTCATCTGGGCGAAGCCGGTGCCGGCGGCGACCAGCAGCAACGGCCGCTCGCTCTCGGGATCCAGCACGCAGTCGCCGCCGGGCAGGCGCAGGGTCAGGCGATTGGCCACCTGCAAGAGCTCGCGCAGCCGTGCGGAGTTCTCGCGCTCCGGCCAGTGCTGGATATGCAGTTCGATCTCGCCGTCGCCGCGCCAGGCGTTGGCGATGGAGAACGGCACCCAGGTCTCGTCATCGAGCCGGAGCTCCAGATACTGGCCGGGGTCGTGGGCGGCCGCCTCGGCGCGGCCGTCGAGCCGGACGCGGAAGACGTCGGGGCTGAGGTCCTCGACCTCGGTGACCGGGCAGGTCAGGGTCCTTGGCGTCATGAATGCCTCGTGACTGGTCAGGGGGTCGTATTATCGGGGAGGTCGATGCCCAGTTCGCTCCAGCGCTCGCTGACGCGGGCCTTGACGGCCTCGTCCATGACGATGGGCACTCCCCACTCGCGATCGGTCTCGCCGGGCCACTTGCCGGTGGCATCCAGGCCCATCTTGGAGCCGAGCCCCGAGACCGGCGAGGCGAAGTCCAGATAGTCGATGGGGGTGTTCTCCACCATCACGGTATCCCGGGCCGGGTCCATGCGGGTGGTGATGGCCCAGATCACGTCCTTCCAGTCGCGGGCGTCGACGTCGTCGTCGAGCACCACCACGAACTTGGTGTACATGAACTGGCGCAGGAAGCTCCACACGCCCATCATCACGCGCTTGGCGTGGCCCGGGTACTGCTTCTTCATGGTCACCACCGCCATGCGGTAGGAGCAGCCCTCCGGCGGCAGGTAGAAGTCGACGATCTCGGGGAACTGGCGGCGCAGGATCGGCACGAACACCTCGTTGAGCGCCAGCCCCAGGATCGCCGGCTCGTCGGGCGGCCGGCCGGTATAGGTGGAGTGGTAGATGGCGTTCTCGCGCCGGGTCATGCGCGTCACCGTGAACACCGGGAAGTGGTCCACCTCGTTGTAGTAGCCGGTGTGGTCGCCGTAGGGCCCCTCCGGCGCCATGTCGTCCGGGTAGATGAAGCCCTCCAGGATGATCTCGGCCGAGGCCGGCACCTCGAGGTCGGCGTGGCAGCATTTGACCAGCTCGGTGCGCGAGCCGCGCAGGAGCCCGGCGAAGGCGTACTCGGAGAGCGAGTCCGGCACCGGGGTCACGGCGCCGAGGATGGTGGCCGGGTCGGCCCCCAGCGCCACCGCCACCGGGAAGGGCTCGCCGGGGTGGGCCTTCTGGAACTCCTGGAAGTCCAGTGCGCCGCCGCGGTGGGAGAGCCAGCGCATGATCAGCCGATTCCTCGAGAGCTTCTGCTGGCGATAGATGCCCAGGTTCTGGCGGGTCTTGTGGGGCCCCTTGGTGATCACCAGCGGCCAGGTGACCAGGGGCGCGGCGTCGCCGGGCCAGCAGTGCTGGATCGGCAGGCGATCGAGGTCGACCTCGTCGCCCTCGTAGACGAGCGCCTGCACCGGCGCCGAGCGCACCCTCCTCGGCCCCATGCTCATCACCTGCTTGAAGATCGGCAGCTTGTCCCAGGCGTCGCGGAAGCCCTTGGGTGGCTCGGGCTCCTTGAGGAAGGCGAGCAGCTCGCCCACCTCGCGCAGGGCGGCCACGGAGTCCTGGCCCATGCCCAGGGCCACCCGTCGTGGCGTGCCGAAGAGGTTGCCGAGCAGGGGCATGTCGTGGCCCTTGACGTTCTCGAACAGCAGCGCCGGCCCGCCGGCGCGCAGGGTGCGGTCGCAGATCTCGGTGATCTCGAGGTAGGGATCCACCTCGGCGG
>JBKHEO010000052.1:0-14615 GCA_046540755.1 Halomonas sp.
GGGCCCGCTCGGCGCCCATGGCGTCCTGGGTGGTTACCATGCCGCTGGCCGGTGAGGGGGCGGCGGCGACGGGCAGGCTGCCCAGCACCAGGGTGGCGATCAGCAGCAGGCTGAGGGTGCGGCGGAGTTGCTTCATCATGTCGGTGTTCCTTCTTTTTCGAGTGGGCTTCCGGCTCCTTGATGATCCACGCATCGCGTCCCGGCGATGAACGGTGGCGTCACGATCAGACAGGCTCAGTATAGGACGAAAGGCCTTGAGATTTCATGCCCTTGCCCATCAACGCACCGATCAGCCGGTGCGGTAGGAGGTGGGCAGCTCGGCGAGCAGGCCGCGCCCGCCGGCGAGGGTCAGGGCGAGGTCGTGCAACCCATCCTGCACCGGCAGGGACGCGCCTCCCTTGATCGCCAGGTCCAGGCGCTGGGCGAAGAGCAGCAGCTTGTGCAGCCGCTTCACCGGCAGCCTGGCGATCGCCTGCTGATAGGCGGGGCGGCGCTTCTCGAAGATCGTCGGCTTCTGGGCCTTGCAGGCGTGCTCGAAGCTCTGGCCCTGGTCCAGGTGCTGGTGCAGCGAGAGCAGGGTGCGCAGCTCCCGGGTCAGCGCCCACAGCACGATGGGCGGCTCCACCCCCTCACCGGCGAGGCCCGCCATGATCCTGGCGACCCGTGAGCGCTCTCCCTTGAGGCAGGCGTCCACCAGGGTGAAGACATCGAAGCGGGCGCTGTCCTCCACCCCGCCGGCCACCTCGCGCGGCGACACCCGGGCGCCCTGGGGCAGCAGCAGGGCGAGCTTCTGCAGCTCCTGGTCGGCGGCCAGCAGGTTGCCCTCGGTGCGCTCGCCCAGCAGGCGCGCGGCGTCCAGGTCGAGGTTGAGGCCGTGGCGACCGGCGCGGTCGCGCAGCCAGAAGCCCAGCCGTGACAGGTCCACCGGCCACACCGGCACGAAGAGGCCGACCTTGTCGAGGGCCTGGAACCAGGCGCTCTTCTGCTGACGGAAGTCGAGCTTGCCCATGGCCAGCAGCAGCACGTCGTCGCGTTCCCCGATCCCGTCGGCGTAGGTCTTCAGCGCCTTGGCGCCCTCCTGGCCCAGGTTGCTGCCGGCAAGGCGCAGCTCGATCAGCCGGGCGCTGGCGAACAGCGAGAGGCTGGCGGCGGCCTCGTGCAGCCGCCCCCAGGCGAAGTTGCCCTCCACATGGAGGATCTCGCGCTCCTCGATGCCGCGCTCGCGGGCGGCGGCGCGCACGGCGTCGCAGCTCTCCATGTGCTGCAGGGGCTCCTCGCCGGCGACGATCACCACCGGTGGCAGCTTCTTCGCCAGCGCCTCGGGGAGCTTGTCGGGAAAGACCTTCACCTCAGCGCCTTCCCAGCGCGCTCAGGCGGTCCAGCAGCCGGTCGGCCGCCTCCCCGAGCAGCTCGTCGCGATTCTCCTCGCGACGGGTATCGCTGTTGAGCAGGTCGCCGGCGTCGACGCTGTCGCGACGGCTGACCGTCAGGCGCTGCTGGTCGAGGAGGTAGGCGCCGTCGGCGCGTTGCACCGAGAAGCGGGCGGAGAGGCCCTGCTCCTCGTCCCGAGGTCCGGAGTCGAGCACGCCGAGGCGCCGGCTCTCGAACTCGGGCTCGCCCAGATTGAGCGTCAGCTCGGCGTCCTCGTGCACCCGGGTGCCGGCCGCCTCCAGGCGCCGGCGCACCCGGCGTGCCAGGTCGCTGTCGGGCCCCGCGAGGCGGACGGCGTCAAGTGGCGGCGACGAGGCGTCGAAGCCCCGCAGGCGAAAGCCGCAGCCGGCGAGGATCAGGCCGGCGGCGCCGGCCAGGGTGAAGCGCAGGAAGTCACGCCGTTGCATCTTGGCTCTCCTAGGCCGGCGGGCTCAGCCCACCACGATGTTGACCAGCTTGCCGGGCACCACGATCACCTTGCGCACCGTCTTGCCCTCGGTGTGGCGCTGCACGTTCTCGGCGGCCAGCGCCTGGGACTCGATGGCCGACTTGTCGGCGTCGGCCTCGACCTCGATGCGCGCGCGGAGCTTGCCGTTGACCTGCACCACCAGCTCGATGGTGTCCCGGGCCAGGGCGGCCTCGTCGACCGCGGGCCAGCGGGCATCGATCACCGGCGCCCGGTGGCCCAGCGCGGCCCACAGGGCGTGGCAGGCGTGGGGGATGATGGGGGCGAGCAGCAACACGCAGGCCTCCACCGCCTCTCGGGCCACGGCGAGGCCACGGGGCGAGGTGTCATCGAAGCGGCCCAGGGCGTTGGTCAGCTCCATCACCGCGGCGATGGCGGTATTGAAGGTCGTGCGCCGACCGATGTCGTCCCCGGCCTTGCGGATGGTCTCGTGGGTCTTGCGGCGCAGCTCGCGCTGGGCGTCGTCCAGCGCCTCGCGCTCAAGCGCAGCGGGCTCGCCGGCGGCAAGGTGCTCGCCGACCAGGCGCCAGAGGCGCTTGAGGAAGCGGTGGGCGCCCTCGACGCCGGCGTCGGACCACTCCAGGGACTGCTCCGGCGGGGCGGCGAACATCATGAACAGGCGCACGGTGTCGGCACCGAAGCGGTCGATCATCGACTGGGGGTCGACACCGTTGTTCTTCGACTTGGACATCTTCTCGATGCCGCCCATCTCCACCGGCTGGCCGTCCTCGACCAGCACGGCGCTCACCGGACGGCCCTTGTCGTCGCGCTTCACCTCGACGTCGGCGGGGTTGAACCACTGCTTGCCACCGTTGGGCGCCTCCCGGTAGAAGGTCTCGGCAATCACCATGCCCTGGGTGAGCAGGCGCTGGAAGGGCTCGTCGACCGCGACCAGGCCCAGGTCGCGCATCAGCTTGGTGAAGAAACGCGCATAGAGCAGGTGCAGGATGGCGTGCTCGATGCCGCCGATGTAGAGGTCCACCGGCAGCCAGTGGTTGGCGCGTTCGTCCAGCATCGCCTCGGGGTTGTCGGCGCAGCAGAAGCGGGCGAAGTACCAGGAGGACTCCATGAAGGTGTCGAAGGTGTCGGTCTCGCGCACCCAGCCGTCACCCAGGTCGTAGAACTCCGGCATGCGCTTGAGGGGCGAGCCGGTGGCATCCACGGTGACCTCCATGGGCAGCGCCACCGGCAGCTCCTCGTCGGAGAGCGGCACCGTCTGGCCCTCGGGGCCGTACTTGACCGGGATCGGCGCGCCCCAGTAGCGCTGGCGAGCCACGCCCCAGTCGCGCAGGCGATAATTGACCTTGACCTCGCCGCGGCCAAGCTCGGCGAGCCTCGAGGCGATGGCCTCGAAGGCGCTCTCGAAATCGAGGCCGTCGAACTCGCCGGAGTGGATGAGTGTGCCGTAGTCGTCATGGGCCCCCTCGCTGAGGTCCGGCGCCTGGCCGCTCTCGTCGGCGATGACCGGCTCGATCGGCAGTCCGTACTTGGTCGCGAACTCCCAGTCGCGCTGGTCGTGGGCGGGCACGGCCATCACCGCACCGGTACCGAACTCCATCAGCACGAAGTTGGCGACATAGACCGGCACCTCGCGCCCGCTCAGCGGATGCACCGCCACATGACCGGTGGGCATGCCCTTCTTCTCGCGGGTGGCCAGCTCCGCCTCCGAGGTGCCGCCCTGGGCGCACTCCTCGCGGAAGGCGGCGAGCTCGGCATTGCCCTCGGCGGCCTGCCTGGCCAGCGGGTGATCGGCGGCCACCGCCATATAGGTGACCCCCATCAGGGTGTCGGGGCGGGTGGTGTAGACCGAGAGCGGCTCGCAGGGGCCGCCGTCGGCGCCCTTGATGTCGAACGACAGCTCCACCCCGCGCGACTTGCCGATCCAGTTGCGCTGCATGGTCTTGACCTGCTCGGGCCAGTCGATACGGTCGAGATCGTCCAGCAGCTCCTCGGCGTAGTCGGTGATGCGCAGGAACCACAGCGGGATCTCCTTGCGCTCCACCAGGGCGCCGGAACGCCAGCCGCGGCCGTCGATCACCTGCTCGTTGGCCAGCACCGTCTGGTCCACCGGGTCCCAGTTGACCGTGGACATCTTCTTGTAGACCAGCCCCTTCTCCACCAGCTTGGCGAAGAACCACTGCTCCCAGCGGTAGTAGTCGAGGTCGCAGGTGGCGAACTCGCGGTCCCAGTCGTAGGCGAAGCCCAGCGCCTTGAGCTGGCCCCGCATGGTGTCGATGTTGGCGTAGGTCCACTCGGCGGGTGGCACCCGGTTCTGGATGGCGGCGTTCTCGGCCGGCATGCCGAAGGCGTCCCAGCCCATGGGCTGCAGCACGTTCCGGCCCTGCATGCGCTGGTAGCGGGAGACCACGTCGCCGATGGTGTAGTTGCGCACGTGCCCCATGTGCAGCTTGCCGCTGGGGTAGGGGAACATCGACAGGCAGTAGAACTTCTCGCGGCTGGCATCCTCCACCGCCTTGAAGCACTGGTTCTTCTCCCAGAACTGCTGGGCGTCGCGTTCGATCTCTTGGGGCTTGTACTGTGCGTCCATCGCTGTCAACGGGTACCTTGGGGGTCGAGGCGTCGCGGCGGGGCGCGCGCCGGGATGGCTTGTCCGGCGTCAAGCGGCCTGCGTATGCGGGCGACAAGGCGTTGAACTACCGGCGGGAAGTCGTCTAAATGGTAGGCAGAGGATACCCCAGCACGGCGTCACCCGGCTATGCCCGGCCCCGTCGCCTATGGAAGCCAAGAGGAGGCAGCATGAGCGAGTCGCACAAGGAACATGAGGAGCACCGGCTGCGCGAGGGCTACGAGCGTGTGCTCGACCGCCTGCGCGAAGGGGCTCATGAGCTCACCTGGGACAACCTGCAGAAGGATCTGGACGAGGCCGTGGAGTTCGAGGCGGAGCTCGAGGAGTTCACCAAGGACGAACTCGCCCTGCTGCGTGCCTGGGTCGAGCGCGACCTCAAGGACATGCGGCGCTACCTGAGCGCCGGCGGCGAGAGCGTGGCCACCTGGCTCGGCATCGACCTCTCGGCGCTGTCGCGCAAGGTGAGCGAGTCGCTGCTCTCCATCGCCGACCGCAGCGTGGTGGAGCGCGAGCGTTTCGAGGAGGACCTCGAGGCGGCCCGGGCCGACTACTGCGAGGGCGAGATGGCGGTGCCCGGCCGCCTGGCCTGCGTGCACTGCGACGCCGAGGTGGAGCTGCCCGAGCTGACCCGCATCGAGCCCTGTCACCGCTGCGGGCATCGCTACTTCCGGCGGGTGTCGCAGTAGTGACAAGGGGCAAGGAACAAGGAGTCAAGGAGCAAGGAACGCCTTGATACCTTGCCCCCTTGCTCCTGTTATAGCCACGCATCCAGCAGCACGATGCCGGCCACCACCAGCGTGGAGAGCACCCCGGCATAGCCCAGGTTGTGGCGCATCATGCGCCCGCCGCCGACGCCGTAGCGGCCCTGCAGCGAGAGGTTGATGCCGGAGAGGGGACCCACCGAGGTGCCTACCGCCCAGGCGGCCAGGGCGACGAAGGCGAACAGGCTCTGGCGGCTGCCGGGCAGCTCCAGCATCGAGGCGAGCACCGAGACGCCGATGATGGGGTGCAGCCCGGCGATGGCGCTGGCGACGATGGCCAGGAAGCTCAGCACCGCCTCCATGGCGCCGAAGTGCGCGAAGAGGCGCCACTCTCCCCCGGTGGCGGCGCCGATGAAGGTCGAGAGCCCCTGCGTCAGCAGGCCGGCGCACAGGAACAGCGAGATCTCCCCGCGCATCGCCGGCAGCCTCTCCAGGGCATGGGTCCGCACCCGGCGCAGGGTCCAGCGCGGCCCATGGCGAAGGTTGCTGGCGAGCGCTACACCCGGCATCAGGAAGGTGATGATGCCGACGATGGAGAGCGAAGGCGTCAGGCCGTAGTGGAAGGCCAGCACCAGCGCGGCCATCCCCACCGGCATCAGCAGGCTTCGCGGCGACAGCGAGTAGCCGGGCACGGCGTCGAGGTCGAAGCGCCGCGACAGGTCGAGCAGCGACAGGGCGCCCGCCGCCAGCCCCAGCGGCAGGCCGAACAGCAGGATGCGGGTGTAGTCCATCCCCGGCGCCAGGGTCATCACCACCCCCATGGAGGCGAAGAAGGGCGACCACAGCGCGGCGCTGGAGAGGCCGCGGTTGAGGGCCAGCAGCTGCGGCAGCGAGAGCTCGCCGTGGCGGCGCAGCCGGTCGCCCACCATGAACACCGTGGAGAGGTTGAGGATCGCCCCCAGCAGGTGGACCCCGAGCCAGGTGCCGGCGGTGCCGCGCCGCCCGGTGACCGCGCTGCCCGGCGGCGGGGCATGGCCGCGGCGAGTGCCGATCAGCCCGATAAAGCTCACCCCCACCAGCATGGCCACCACGTAGCTGTTGTTGTCCAGCAGGTGGGGCCAGGCAATCTCGGCGTCGAAGGCCAGGGCGGCGGCGAGCAGCAGGCCCAGCCCCAGCCCAGCCAGGATGGTCGCCTGGCGGCGGTTGCCCCGGCGCAGGTCCGGCCACAGCAGCAGGGTGGCCAGCCAGAAGGCCAGGCTCACCGCGGGCAGCGCCACCGGCAGCCCCGCCAGGCGCAGCACCTGCAGCCCCAGGCCGGCCAGGATCAGGCTGCCGGCCAGGGCGTGGCGAGGGGGGCTCGGCGAGGCGTCCGGGGCGGGCAAGGGCGGCGGTCTCCTGGCGGGGAAATGAGCAGTCTAACCAATTTCCCCCGGTGGCGTCTTCGCCGCGGGCTCGCGTGCCGCCTCCAGCGCCTCGAGCATCGCGCTCGCGGCGTTGGAGAGGGTGCGGCTGCGGTGCACCAGGTAGCCCAGGGGGCGATGGATCGGCGGGTGGTCGATCGCCAGCTCGTGCAGTTCGCCCGCCACCAGGCGCTCCGGCAGCAGGCTCCAGCCCAGGCCGATGGCGGTCATCATCTTCAGCGTCTCGAGATAGTTGGTGGAGAGCGCCACCGGCAGGCGCAGTCCCGCGGCGGCAAAGCGCGACTCGATCAGCCCGCGGGTGAAGGTCAGCGGTCCCGGCAGCACGGCATCGAAGGCGCACAGCTCAACGAGCGCCAGGGGGCCGCGCCGGGCCAGCGGGTGGTCGGGGGCGCACACGAAGCAGAGGCGGTCGATCCATACCGGCACCGCCACGAGCTGCGGGTCGGGGTGGGGTGCCAGGGTCACCACCGCCATCTCCAGCGCGCCGTCCAGTACCCCCTGGTAGGCCTCCTCGGAGTCGAGGAAGTGCAGGTCCAGACGCACCTCGGGGTGCTCCCGGGTGTAGCGCCTGAGCAGCGGCGGCAGACGGTGCAGGCCGATATGGTGGCTGGTGGCCAGGGTCAGGCTGCCCCTAACGCTGCCCTCGAGGTTGCTCAGGGCACGGCGGCTGTCATCCACCATCACCAGTATCTGGCGCGCCCGGGGCAGCAGCACCCGCCCGGCCTCGGTCAGGCCCACCCGCCGGCCGATGCGGTCGAACAGCCGGGCGTCGATCTGGCTCTCCAGGGCGGCGATGCGCTTGCTCACCGCCGGCTGTGTGAGGTGCAGCTGCTCCGCCGCACGGGAGAAGCTGCCGCTCTCCGCCACGGCCAGGAAGGCCTGCAGGCTCTGGGTATCCACGGTGCCTCCAGATGGATTCTTATATGGAATGCAATCCATAAATAACATGAATTGATTTTATGGGCGAGGGGCGGGAGACTGTTCATAAAGCGCCAAGCGTCGGCAGGAAAGAATGCTCTGCATCGCGACCGGCGCCGTCAGGCACTCGGCAGTGGCAACACGCCCCTAGACGGGACTCGGCGTGAGGCCTTTGGCCTCCAGTCGCGCAACAAGTTGCCCTCCTAGAGAAGGTGCGCCGCAGAAGCACTCAGCCGAATCAACACGACCGGACACGCACAGGGCCGCAGGCCCGGGAGAACGATATGGCAGGCCAGACACTCTATGACAAGCTGTGGTCGCAGCACCTCGTCAAGGAGCGCGACGACGGCACCGCGCTGATCTACATCGACCGCCAGCTGCTCCACGAGGTGACCTCGCCCCAGGCCTTCGAGGGGCTGCGCCTGGCGGGCCGCCGGCCGTGGCGCCTCGACGCCAACCTGGCGACCCCCGACCACAACGTGCCGACCACCCTCAAGGAGCGCGCCGAGGGCAACGCCGGCATCAAGGACCCGGTGTCGCTGATCCAGGTGCAGACCCTCGACGACAACTGCAACGAGTTCGGCATCGAGGAGTTTCGCATCAACGACCCGCGCCAGGGCATCGTCCATGTGGTGGGCCCCGAGCAGGGCGCCACCCTGCCGGGCATGACCGTGGTCTGCGGCGACTCCCATACCGCCACCCACGGTGCCTTCGCGGCCCTCGCCCACGGCATCGGCACCTCCGAGGTGGAGCATGTGCTCGCCACCCAGTGCCTGCTGGCCCAGAAGATGAAGAACATGCAGGTGCGCGTCGAGGGCGAACTCGGCATTGGCGTCACCGCCAAGGACGTGGTGCTGGCCATCATCGGCCGGATCGGCACCGCCGGCGGCACCGGCTACGCCATCGAGTTTGCCGGCAGCGCCATCCAGGGCCTCTCCATGGAGGGCCGCATGACGGTGTGCAACATGGCCATCGAGGCCGGTGCCCGCGTGGGCCTGATCGCCGTGGACGACACCACCATCGACTACTTGCGCGATCGCCACTATGCCCCCAGGGGCGAGCAGTGGGAGGCTGCGGTGGCCGACTGGCGCGGCCTGGTCTCGGACCCCGACGCCGAGTTCGACAAGGTGGTGACCCTGGACGCCGCCGAGATCGAGCCCCAGGTCAGTTGGGGCACCAGCCCCGAGATGGTCACCGGCGTCTCCGGCGAGGTGCCCGACCCGGCGGCGCAGGATGATGACACCCTGCGCAATGGCTATACCCGCGCGCTCCAGTACATGGGGCTTTCGCCCCGCCAGAAGATCACCGATATCCGCCTCGACAAGGTGTTCATCGGCTCCTGCACCAACTCGCGCATCGAGGATCTGCGCGAGGCGGCCAAGGTGGCCCGTGGCAAGAAGGTGGCCGACTCCATCAAGCTGGCCATGGTGGTGCCGGGTTCGGGGCTGGTGAAGCGCCAGGCCGAGGCCGAGGGGCTCGACCGCGTGTTCATCGAGGCGGGCTTCGAGTGGCGCGAGCCGGGCTGTTCCATGTGCCTGGCCATGAACGCCGACAAGCTCGGCGCCGGCGAGCACTGCGCCTCCACCTCCAACCGCAACTTCGAGGGACGCCAGGGCTATGGCGGGCGCACCCACCTGGTGAGCCCGGCCATGGCCGCCGCCGCCGCCATCACCGGCCACTTCGTGGACGTGAGACAGCTCGCCGCCAATGACGACGCCCAGGCGCAGGAGGCCTGAACCATGAAGAAGTTCCAACGCATCGACGGCCTCGTCGCTCCCCTCGACCGGGCCAACGTCGACACCGACCTGATCATCCCCAAGCAGTTCCTGAAGTCGATCAAGCGCACCGGCTTCGGCGTCAACCTGTTCGACGAGCTGCGCTATCTGGATGAGGGCTACCCGGGCCAGGACTGCTCCAAGCGGCCCCTGAACCCCGACTTCGTGCTCAACCAGTCCCGCTACCAGGGCGCGAGCGTGCTGCTGGCCCGGCGCAACTTCGGCTGCGGCAGCTCCCGCGAGCACGCCCCCTGGGCGCTGGAGGACTTCGGCTTCCGGGTGGTGATCGCCCCGAGCTTCGCCGACATCTTCTACAACAACGCCTTCAAGAATGGCCTGCTGCTGGTGACCCTGCCGGAGGAGACCGTGGATCGCCTGTTCGCCGAGGTGGAGGCGAGCGAGGGCTACCGGCTCGACGTGGACCTGGAGAAGTCGCGCATCACCACGCCCTCGGGGGAGGTGATCGAGTTCGAGGTGGACCCCTTCCGCAGGCACTGCCTGCTCGAGGGGCTCGACGACATCGGGCTCACCCTGCAGGACGAGGACGCCATCCGCGCCTTCGAGGCGAAGCACCGCGCCGCACGCCCCTGGCTGTTCCGCGATAGCGCATAACAAGGACGAAACATGACACAGAAAATTCTGGTACTCCCGGGCGACGGCATCGGTCCCGAGATCACCGCCCAGGCCAGCCGCATCCTGGCCGCCTGCCAGGCCCGCGGCCTCGACGTGGAGGTCGAGGAGGGGCTGCTGGGCGGCGCCGCCTACGACGTCCACGGCGAGCCCTTGCCCGCCGAGACCCTGGAGAAGGCCAGGGCCGCCCGCGGCATCCTGCTCGGCGCCGTGGGTGGTCCCAAGTGGGACAAGCTCGAGGATCTCAGCAAGCGTCCCGAGAAGGGGCTTCTCGGCGTGCGCAAGCAGCTGGGCCTGTTCGGCAACCTGCGCCCCGCCATCACCTACCCGCAGCTGGCCGAGGCCTCCAGCCTCAAGCGCGAGCTGGTGGCCGGCCTCGATATCATGATCGTGCGCGAGCTCACCGGCGGCATCTACTTCGGCCAGCCCCGTGGCATCGAGGAGCGCGATGGTGAGCGCGTCGGCTTCAACACCTACGTCTACTCCGAGAGCGAGATCGAGCGCATCGGCCGCGTCGCCTTCGAGATGGCGCAGAAACGGAGCAAGAAGCTCTGCAGCGTGGACAAGGCCAATGTGCTCGAGGTCACCATCCTGTGGCGCGAGGTGATGGAGCGCCTGGCGCCGGAGTACCCGGACGTCGAGCTCTCCCACCTGTACGTCGACAACGCCGCCATGCAGCTGGTGCGTGCGCCCAAGCAGTTCGACGTGGTGGTCACCGGCAATATGTTCGGGGATATCCTCTCCGACGCCGCCGCCATGCTCACCGGCTCCATCGGCATGCTGCCCTCGGCCTCGCTCAACGAGAGCGGCCAGGGCATGTACGAGCCCTGCCACGGCAGCGCGCCGGACATCGCCGGCCAGGGTGTCGCCAACCCGCTCGCCACCATCCTCTCGGTGGCCATGATGCTGCGCTACTCCCTGGACGCGCCGGCCCTGGCCAGGCAGATCGAGGAGGCCGTGGGCAAGGTGCTGGACGATGGCCTGAGAACCGCCGATATTGCCTCCGAGGGCACCCGCACCGTCTCCACCCGCGAGATGGGGGATGCCGTGCTGGCCGCCTTCGAGGCGCTCTGATCGCGCACTCAGCGGCTTGACAGGAAAGGGCTTTCCGGGTCCGCCTGCGAGGTGGGTCCGGTTTCTGTATAATGTGTGCCACATTCGATTTCTGGAGGACTTCACATGTTGAAAGTCGGTTTCGTCGGTTGGCGTGGCATGGTCGGCTCGGTGCTGATGCAGCGCATGGTGGAAGAGGATGACTTCAAGGGCATCGAGCCGGTCTTCTTCACCACCTCCCAGGTCGGTCAGGCCGGCCCCGACGTCGGTGTGGACGTGCCTCCCCTCAAGGACGCCTTCGACCAGGAGGCGCTCAAGGCGCTGGACGTGATCGTCACCTGCCAGGGCGGCGACTACACCAAGGAGGTCTACGGCGACCTGCGTGCCAGCGGCTGGAAGGGCTACTGGATCGATGCCGCCAGCACCCTGCGCATGGCCGATGAGTCGACCATCGTGCTCGACCCGGTCAACCGTCGGGTCATCGACGAGCAGCTGGCGCGTGGCGCCAGGACCTTCGTCGGCGGCAACTGCACCGTCAGCCTGATGCTGTTGGGGCTTGGCGGGCTCTTCGAGGCCGACATGGTCGAGTGGATGACCTCCATGACCTACCAGGCCGCCTCCGGCTCCGGCGCCAAGCACATGCGTGAGCTGCTCAGCCAGATGGGGGCGCTGCGTGACAGCGTCAGCAGCGAACTGGCCGACCCGGCCAGCGCCATCCTGGAGATCGACCGCAAGGTCACCGCGACGATGCGCAGCGGCGACTTCCCCACCGAGAACTTCGGCGCCCCGCTGGCCGGCAGCCTGCTGCCGTGGATCGACGTCAAGCGCGACAACGGCCAGAGCAAGGAGGAGTGGAAGGGCACCGTGGAGAGCAACAAGATCCTCGGCCGCCAGGACAACCCGATTCCCATCGACGGCCTCTGCGTGCGCATCGGCGCCATGCGCTCCCACAGCCAGGCCTTCACCATCAAGCTCAAGCAGGACGTGCCGCTCGACGAGATCGAGGATCGTCTGGCCCGGCACAACGACTGGGTCAAGGTGATCCCCAACGACAAGGAAGCCACCATCGCCGGCCTGACACCGGCGGCGGTGACCGGGACCATGGAGGTGCCGGTGGGCCGGCTGCGCAAGCTGGCCATGGGCGGCGAGTACCTCTCGGCCTTCAGCGTCGGTGACCAGCTGCTCTGGGGGGCCGCCGAGCCGCTCAAGCGCATGCTCGGGATCCTCAAGCAGCAGTAGGCATCGTGGGTCACCTCGCGTCACGGCGGGGCGCTTCCCGAGGGAAGCGCCCCGCCTTGCGTTCTGGCCCCGCAACGCCGGTTCGCTTGCTCTGGATCAATGGCTTACGTTGAATGTCAGGAGATCCGGCATCATGCCTTCGGGCGCAGCGTTGCCGGATTTATGGTACATAGGCGATAAGAAGAAGATGACATAACGGCACCGCCTCGGCCTATGCGACGCGCCAGCCGTCACCGACGTCTGCAAGGGACTCTCATGAACCGCAAGCTGACATTCGCCATGCTGCTCTCGCTCTGCGCCGCCAGTCCCGTGGCGCTTGGCCTGGGGCTGGGAGAGGCGGACGTGCGCTCCACGCTCAATGCGCCGCTGCGCGCCTCGATTCCCCTGACCGATGCCGGCGGGATCCAGCCTGACCTGCTCAACGTCACACTGGCCGATGAGCGCGCCTATGCCGCCGCCGGCCTTAGCCGCACGCCCCTGGCCGCCAGCGTACGGCTCGAGGTGGAGCGCCGCCAGGGGCAGCTGGTGGTGGACATGACCACCGAGCGTCCGGTGCGCGAGCCCTGGCTCGACCTGCTGCTGCGCTTCGACTGGCCCTCCGGGCAGCAGGTGCGCGAGGTGACGCTGCTGCTCGACCCGCCCGACTATGACGAGATGCCGGCGCTGGTGAGCGCCAGCCCCCGGGTCGCCGAGCCGGACGCATCGCCGTCACAGCGGGAGGCCCGCCCGACCGAGGCCACCAGGACGCCCTCGTCCGATGGCGGCTCGGGGGACGGCGATGCCGCCTGGGTCTCCAACGGGGATACCCTGTGGGCGGTGGCCGGGCGGTTGCGGCCGGACAGCGACATCAGCATGAACCAGATGATGGTGGCGCTGGTGGCCGCCAACCCCGAGGTGTTTCCCTCGGGCAACATCAACGCCATGCGCGCCGGCTTCACCCTGGCGGTGCCCGACCGGGAGACCATCGCCGCGCGCTCCCAGGCCGAGGCCGACCGTATCGTCGGCGCCATGAACCAGGCCTGGGCCAATCGCGGCGGCGGTGCGCCGGCCCGCGTGCCGCTGGTGGCGGGAGAGACCGCCGCCGCGGTGGCCTCGTCGCCTGCCCAGGGAAGCGGTCAGGAGGTTGCCGTCGGCGACGATGCCGCCCCCGAAGAGGCCTCCGCCAGCGATGAGGGCGATGCCGGCGAGTCGGACGAGGCTGCGTCGCCGCGAGAGTCCGGTGCGGCGGCCGGGGAAAACGCCCCCGAACCGCGACTGACCCTGCTCACGGACGCCGAGGTGGCGGCGGAGCAGTCGCTGCCGGGCGACGGGGCGGAAGCCAGCGGCGGCGCCGAAGGAGAGGAAGGGGGAGGCAACGACGCTCCCCGGGTGACGGTCGATCCCGACCTGCTGGAGACCCTCTTCGGCGAGGGCACGCTGGGCGAGGACGAAAGGCTGCTGCGCCTGGAGAGCCGCTGGCAGCAGAGCGAGGAGGAGCTCGAAGCGGTCCAGGAGGAGCGCGACGTGCTGCGCGATGAGCTCGATGACATGCGTGACGAGCTGGCCGAACTCCGCGACCAGATCGCCCGGCTCGGTGCCGGGGCGGACGGTGCCGAGGGGCCCGGGGCGGGCGGTCTCGCCACGCCCGCCGAGCAGGACGAGGAGGCCCCCTGGTGGGGGGCGCTGTTCCCCGCTGAGGTCGATCGCAACCTGATGCTGGGCGGGGCCGGCCTCGCCGCGCTGCTGGCGCTGTGGCTCGTGGTGCGCATGCGTCGCCGCCGCGAGGAGGCGGCGCCGACCCCGGCGGGCCAGGTGCGCGTGGCTACCCCGGGGGCCCCGGCCCCGGGGTACGCCACTGCCGTTCCCGGAGGCAGCGCCGAGGAGGCGCCTTCCGAGCGCTCGGTGCGCGCCAGCCTCCCCCAGGCGGAGGCGATCAACGAGGCCGACATCTTCATCGCCTATGGTCGCTATGACCAGGCTCGCGAGCTCCTTGAGGCGAGCCTGGCTCGCGAGCCGGAGCGCGACGATCTGCGGCTCAAGCTGCTGGGGGTTCACCTGGAGCAGGGCAGCCGCGAGGCCGCCGAGCGCGAGCTGGCCAGGCTGCGCGAGGGCGGTAACCCGGCGGTGATCGAGGAGGCCGAGGCGCTGATGGCGCGTCATGCCCTCCCCGCCGAGCCCGAGGAGCGTCCCGCCCCCGTCTCCAGTGGCGAGCGCGCGCACTTCGTCGAGGCCGCGGTCCTGCCGCCCAGGCGATTCGACGAGGCCGCCGACGAGCGTGCCGACGAGGCGGGATCGGACGAGCGTGCCGACGCACCTGGCGGCGATGCCGAGGTGCCACGGCCGCCTGCCACGGAGGAGGTGCCGCCGACGGCCCCGTCCGAGGCGACGTCGCCCTACCGGCGACCGGAAGCGTCC
>JBKHEO010000053.1:0-14170 GCA_046540755.1 Halomonas sp.
AAGGGTGACTGCGAGGATTACTCCATCGCCAAGTACATCACCCTCAAGCAGCTGGACGTGTCGGGCGAGCAACTGCGCATGATCTACGTCAAGGCGCGCCTTGGCCGCAGCAGCCAGACCCAGGCGCACATGAGGCCGGCGTCTACCTCGGCCGCTTCCCGGTGCTCGACGCCGAGGGCAAGCTGCTGCACGTCGAGTGCCCGGCGAGGCTGCGCCTCAAGGGGGAATGGCGCCAGGCCGGCATCTTCATGCCATGGATCTCGCGGCTCGGCCTGGACGCCCGCCTCGACCTGGCGGTGGCCCGCGAGACCCTGCGCGAGATCAACCGCCACGGCAAGCCGCTGGGCATCAACCTCTCCCCCGCCTCGGTGCGTGACGGTCGCTTCGTGATGGACCTGACTGGCCTGCTGCAGGGCAACCGCGAGGCAGCCCGGCAGCTGTGGATCGAGGTGCCGGAAGCCATGGTGATCCACGACCAGGAGAGCTTCCGCAGCCTCTGCCGCCAGCTGCAGCCCCTCGGCTGCAAGCTCGGACTCGAGCACGTCGGCCGCGAGTTCCGCCGCATCTCCGACCTTAAGGACCTGGGGCTCGCCTACCTCAAGATCGACGCCTCGCTGGTGCGTGGCATCGCCGACAGCCCCGAGCGCCAGACTTTGCTGCGCGGCATGGCCACCCTCTGTCACTCCATCGGCATCCTGGCCATCGCCGAGGGGGTCGACAGCCTGCAGGAGTCCGAGCTGGTCCACGAGCTCGGCATCGACTGCGTCACCGGCCCCGGTATCCGTCAGCTCGACCGCCCCGGCGGCTGAACACGAACCCCAACAATGAGGCGCTGCCTGGCCCATCAGCAACTCAATCACGTACTCCAGCACCCGCACGAAGGCGAGACCCGGCGCCTGTAGGCATGCCCCTTGCGCGCTTCCCCCTCCATCAGGAAGGCCAGCAGCTCCGGCGAATCCGCCGACAGGAACTCCCGGCAATCCGCCGACGCCTCCCGGCTCACCAGCTCAATACGGCCGTCACCGGTCTGATGTACATGGTTCACTCCCATCCCCTTCGGCATTTCACGGCAGGATAGCAAAATGCCCTACCCGGCCACCGGAACGAGGCCAGCTTCATCGCCGCAATCTACCTGATTGGCAGCCCGGTAGGCCGCCTGCTTGATCAGGCCAAATCCACGTAAAGCGACGAAGAACCTCATGAAATGACCGCTGAGGCGGTGATACGGCCAGGCTGAACGGTTCAGCCGATCAGAACTGAATTGTTCAGCGACTCCTTAGTAGATTGCGCTCTTCTTATGTAAGACAGGGATTACATCGTCCCCGGCCCCCTCTCGCCTGTGGGACAAACGTGCTATCGTCTCGCCATCGACACGCTCGGTGATCAAAAGGAGAACGCCATGTCCTCATCCGAAATCCAGAAGACGCGCGTCATCAACGAGTTGCGCGGCTTCATCAAGAAGCTGCTGCAGGATCCACGGATCCTCGAACAGTCCCTGGAGGTCGCCCGCCGCCACCTGCCGGAGGGGAGCACTCCCGAGGTGATGGCGCGCATCGCCAACGAGATCTCCGACACTACCAGCGTGCATATCCCGGAGGATCCTGCCGAGCACTCCGAGGCCGACAAGCTGTTCCTGGAGCTGCTGCGCGAGGTGGTCAACGAGGAGCAGGCGCTCTACTGATTCGCCTCGCTCGCACACGCCGACGCCTGGCCCCGGTCGGGCGTCGGCGTGTGCGGAGTAGCGGGCTCTGGTACAATGGCATCTCCTTGTTTTGACTAGAGTTATACAAACTCTCCTGCCATGTACTACCTGCTCAAGCTGTTTCCCGAGATCACCATCAAGTCGCGCTCCGTGCGCCGGCACATGACCCGTTGCCTGACCGCCAACGTGCGCAACACCCTGAAGCCGCTCGATAAGCGCATTGGCGTGCGCGAGGGATGGGACCTGCTGCAGGTGGCCCTGCCCGAGGGGGCCGAAGTGGCGCTGGCCGACGAGGTGGAAGCACGCCTGGTCCGCATCCCCGGCGTCCAGGAGGTGCAGGAGGTGCGAGAGGTCGACTTCTCCACCCTCGAGGAGGTCGGCCAACGCGTGGTGCCGCACTGGCGTGAGCGCGTCGATGGCCACCGCTTCCGGGTCTCGGCCAAGCGCCGCGGTCGCCACGCCTTCACCTCCGCCGACATGGAGCGCCACCTGGGCACGGCACTGCTGGCGGCGGCTCCGGAAGCACGGGTCGACCTGACCCGCCCCGAGGTAGACGTAGCGGTGGAAGTGGTCGACAACCGCCTGCGGCTGATCGATCGGCGCCTGCCGGGGCTGGGGGGCTATCCGCTGGGTCTCCAGGGCCAGGCCATGGCACTGATCTCCGGCGGCTACGACTCGCCGGTGGCGGCCTGGAGGATGATCCGCCGCGGCATCAAGACGCACTTCCTGTTCTTCAACCTCGGCGGCCCGGAGCACGAGCGCGGCGTGCGCGAGGTGACCCACCACCTGTGGCGGCGCTACAGCCTGTCGCACCGCGTCAACTTCATCTCGGTGCCCTTCGAGCCGGTGGTCGGCGAGATCCTGCGCCGCGTGCCCGATGGCCTGATGGGCGTGGTGCTCAAGCGCATGATGGTGCGCGCCGCCTCGCGCATCGCGCGGCGCGCCCGGGTACCGGCGCTGGTCACCGGCGATGCCATCGCCCAGGTCTCCAGCCAGACGCTGACCAACCTCTCGCTGATCGACGATGCCAGCGACCTGCCACTGCTGCGCCCGCTGCTCACCGAGGACAAGCAGGCGATCATCGCCCTGGCCCGCGAGATCGACACCGCCCGCTTCGCCGAAACCCTGCCGGAGTACTGCGGCGTAATCTCGCGTCGCCCCAACACCCGCGCCCGTCGCGACCAGGTCGCCGCGGCCGAGGCCGAGTTCGACTTCGCCGTACTGGACGCCGCCATCGAGGCCGCCGAGGTCACCCGCGTCGACCGCCTCGCCGAACCCGAGACGGCGCTTCGACCGGACGCCGCGCTGGCCGAGGCCAGCGCTGGCGAGGATGTCAGCGTCATCGACATCCGTCCTCCGGCTGAGCGCGAGGCGGCACCGCTGCAGCTTACCGCCGGTCGCTGTCTCGAGATTCCCTTCTACGAGCTCCAGCAGCGGGCCCCGGAGCTTCCCGACGACCGCCACTACTTCCTCTACTGCGACCAGGGGGTGATGAGCCGCATGCAGGCGCTGCACCTGCACGACCGCGGCCTGCCCCACTTCGGCGTCTACCAGGCGTCCACGCGGCATTGAATTCCCGCACCGCCGGCACCGGAAGGGTCTACCCTAGAGGGAAAGCTACCTTTCGTTACAGAAGGGGCACCTCGGGAGCCAGACCATGGGCAGGCGCCACCCACAGCCACCTCCGCGGGTTCCCGGCAGCGAAGAGATCCTGCTAGACCCGGGTTGGCCGCGGCCGCCCGCGGTGCCCACTGCCGTCGCGGCCCGCCCCCGCCACCGCTGGCCCTGGCTGCTGCTGGCCATGGCGCTGGTCGCTACCACCCTGGCGGGACTGGTGGTGGCCGAGGCCCGCACCTCGGAGTGGCAGGCCCGGGAACTCTCCCGTTATGCCGGCCGCCTCACCTACACCCTCGCCTCCGGCCCCAGCGACCGCTGGCAGCCGCCGCGCCACGGCCCCTTCGACCAGCGCCTGGGCTATACGCGCCTACCTGAGTTCCAGGGCCGCCTGCTGCAGCGCGACTTCGAGGTCGAGGCCCAGGCCCGCTTCTCCCCGGCGCTGATGGGCTACGTGGGGCACGGCTTCTTCCCGCCCTATCAGGAGAAGAGCCGGGCCGGCCTGGACCTGGCCAGCTGCAGCGGCGAGCCCCTCTACCGCTTCCGCCACCCGGGGCACCACTACCCCGACTTCGAGGCCATCCCGCCGCTGGCGCTGGCCATGCTGCTGTTCATCGAGAACCGCGGCCTGCTCGATGCCGACAGCCCCCGTGCCAATCCCGCGGTGGACTGGCCGCGCTTCGCCCGCGCGGCCCTCTCCCAGCTGGGCGAGGCCCTCGCCCTCCCCGGCCAGTCCGCCGGCGGCAGCACCCTGGCCACCCAGATCGAGAAGTACCGCCACTCCCCCGGCGGGCTGACCCGCTCCCCGGCCGAGAAGATTCGCCAGATGGTCTCGGCCAGCGTGCGCGGCTACCGCGACGGCCCCGAGACCCTGACCCAGCGCCGCCAGATTGCCCTGGACTACCTCAACAGCGTGCCGCTCTCCGCGGCGCCGGGACACGGCGAGGTCCATGGCCTGGGCGACGGGCTCTCGGTATGGTTCGGTGCCGATTTCGACGCCACCAACCGCCTGTTGCACGAGGCGCCAGAAACCGACGCGCCCACGGCAGAACACGGCCGGGCGCTGCGCCACGCCCTGGCGCTGATGATCGCCCAGCGGCGCCCCAGCGGCTACCTGGTCAACCAGCACGAGCGTCTGGAGGCCCTCACCGACCGCCACCTGGCGATGCTCGCCGAAGCCGGCATCGTCTCCCCGGCGCTGCGCGATGCCGCCCAGGACGAGCGCCTGCGGTTCCGCGACTTCTCCCGGGACCCCATCCGCCCGCGGGTCGAAGGCGGCAAGACGCTGCAGGTGGCCCGCACCCGGCTCGCCGGCCTGCTGGACGTCTCGCTCCAGACGCTCGACCGCCTCGACCTCGCCGCCACGACCACCCTCAATGCCGAGCTGCAGGACACGGTGACCGAGCACCTCCGGCGCCTGGCCGATCCCGAGGTCGCCGCCGACCAGGACCTGCTCGGCGAGCGCCTGCTGGATGCCGAGGCCGTCGGCGCGGTGCGCTACAGCTTCACCCTGTTCGAGCGCCAGGCCGACGGCTTCGCGGTACGAGTGCAGACCGACAACGGCGACCTGCCCTTCGACCTCAACCAGGGCAGCAAGCTGGAGCTGGGCTCCACCGCCAAGCTGCGTGTGCTGGCCAACTACCTGGAGGTCGTCGCCGAACTGCATGCCGAGCATGCCGGCCAGACGCCCGAGGCGCTGCGTGCCCTTCCGGTGGATCGCCAGGACGCCATCCGCCGCTTCGTGATCGACCGCCTGATCGCCGAGCCTAGGGTCTCCCTCGAGGCGCTGCTCGAGGCCGCCATGCAGCGGCGCTACTCGGCGATCCCCCACGAGGCCTTCTTCACCGGCGGCGGACGCCACACCTTCGGCAACTTCCGCCGCGAGGACAACGCCCGCCGCCCTACCCTGGACGAGGCCCTGCGCGAGTCGATCAACCTCCCCTTCGTACGCCTGATGCGCGACCTGGTGCAGTTCAACATCCACCGGGAGACGGATCGCCGGCGCCTGCTGGAGGACGACGACGACCCGCGCCGCCTCGACTACCTGCGGGGCTTCGCCGATCGCGAGGGGCGGGTGTTCCTGCAGCGCTTCTGGCGCAAGTATCACCACCTCGACACCCCCGCGCGCCTGGAGGCCCTGCTGGGCGGGCTTGCGCCCGATGCCCGCCGCCTGGCCGCCGTCTTCCGCTACCTCTACCCCGAGGGCGACCCCATCGCCCTGACCGCCTTCCTGGCCGAGCGCCTGGGCGACCGGAGGCGTCTCGACCTGGACCTTGCCGCCCTGCACGAGCGAAGCGACCCCAGTGCCCTGAGCCTCTCGGACCAGGGCTATATCGCCGGGGTACACCCGCTGGAACTGTGGCTGGTGGGCTTCCTGATCGACCGCCCCGACGCCGACTACGCCGCCGCCGAGCGCGCCAGCCGCGACGTCCGCCAGGAGGTCTACGGCTGGCTGTTCAAGACCCGCCATCGCGGGGCACGGGATTCGCGCATCCGCACCATGCTCGAGGTGGAGGCCTTCCTGGAGCTCCACCACCGCTGGGAGCGGCTCGGCTACCCCTTCGACCACCTGGTGCCGTCGCTGGCCACCGCGCTGGGCAGCTCCGGTGACCGCCCCGCCGCCCTGGCGGAGCTGGTAGGCATCATCCTCAACGACGGGATACGCCTGCCGACCCGCCGCCTCGATTCGCTGCACTTCGCCGCGGACACCCCCTACGAGACCCGCTTCGTGGCCGATGGCTCCCGGGCCCAGCGAGTGATGGCGCCGGAGGTGGCCGCCACCCTGAGGCGAGCCCTCTCCGGCGTGGTGGAGGGAGGCACGGCGCGCCGCCTGCAGGGCACCTTCCTGCTCGAGGACGGCACCGCCCTGGCGCTCGGCGGCAAGACCGGCACCGGCGACAACCGCTTCGAGACGGTCAACGCCGGCGGCCAGGTGCTGCATTCCGAGGCGCGCAGCCGCACCGCCACCTTCGCCTTCTATCTGGGCGACGATCACTTCGGCACCCTCACCGCCTATGTCCCCGGCAGCGAGGCCGATGCCTTCCGCTTCACCTCGGCGCTGCCGGTACAGGTGCTCAAGGGCATGGCCCCGCTGCTCACCCCCTACCTCGCCCCGGGGCAGCAGACTCGCTGCCGCCTCACGCCGACACCGGAACCGCTGATGGCCGACGACATCCGACAGGACAACGACGCCTCCTGAGGCCCCGGAGCTGCCGGAGGCACGAAAGTCGAGGGGCGCTGGGGACAAGCCGGAGAGGAGGTCCTACGCCAGGGATGGCGTCGGTAGCGCCCAGAGAGGGGTTCACAGCGCCTCCTCGAAGGCTTGTCGCCAGATCAGCCCGAGATATGCCAGCTATCCGCCACAGACCTGTTTGAGTCGGCCATCCGGGTGCAGTCAGGCGCCATCCCGGCTACAATCGAGCGTCTGATTTTCCTGGGATTCAAGAGCCGATATGTCGACGAACGCCACGCGCAAGATCCTGGTCACCAGCGCCCTGCCCTACGCCAACGGCGCCATCCACCTCGGCCACCTGCTCGAATACATCCAGACCGATATCTGGGTGCGCTTCCAGAAGAGCCGCGGCCACCAGTGCCACTACGTCTGCGCCGACGACGCCCACGGCACCGCCATCATGCTGCGCGCCGAGCAGGAGGGCATCACCTCCGAGGCCCTGATCGACCGCGTCAGCCGGGAGCACCAGGCGGACTTCGCCAACTTCGGCGTGGCCTTCGACAACTATCACTCCACCCACTCCGAGGAGAATCGCTACTTCAGCGAACTGATCTATACCCGGCTGCGCGACAAGGGACATATCGCCACTCGCGACATCGAGCAGATGTACGACCCGGTGAAGGGCCTCTTCCTGGCCGACCGCTTCATCAAGGGCCGCTGCCCCAAGTGCCGGGCGGACGACCAGTATGGCGACAACTGCGAGGCGTGCGGCGCCACCTACACCCCGGCCGAGCTGATCGACCCGGTCTCGGCCATCTCCGGCGCCACCCCCGAGGTGCGCGGCTCCACCCACTACTTCTTCAAGCTGCCGGACTTCGCCGACTTCCTCCATGACTGGATCAACGACGGCCACGTCCAGCCGCAGATCCGCAACAAGCTGATGGAGTGGTTCGAGGCCGGCTTCAACGAGTGGGACATCTCACGCGACGCCCCCTACTTCGGCTTCGAGATCCCCGACGCCCCGGGGAAGTACTTCTACGTCTGGCTGGATGCGCCGATCGGTTACCTGGCGAGCTTCAAGCATCTCTGCGATCGCGAGGGCATCGACTTCGACAGCTACTGGAAGCCAGGCAGCGACGCCGAGGTCTACCACTTCATCGGCAAGGATATCGTCTACTTCCACGCCCTGTTCTGGCCGGCGATGCTGCATGGCGCCGACTTCCGCACCCCCACGGCGGTCAACTGCCACGGCTTCGTCACCGTCAACGGCGCCAAGATGTCCAAGTCGCGGGGCACCTTCATCAAGGCCGCCACCTACGCGGACTACCTGAATCCCGAGTACCTGCGCTACTACTTCGCCGCCAAGCTCACCTCCCGGGTCGACGACCTGGACCTCAACCTCGAGGACTTCGCCGCCCGAGTCAACAGCGACCTGGTCGGCAAGGTGGTCAATATCGCCAGCCGCTGTGCCGGCTTCGTCAGGAAGCTGGGCGGCGGCAGGCTATCGGCCCATTGCGCCGAGCCGGAGATGCTGGCCCGCTTCATCGGCGCCGGCGACGCCATCGCCGAGCAGTTCGAGGCCCGCGAGTTCGGCCGCGCCATGCGCCTGGTGATGGAGCTGGCCGACGAGGCCAACACCTACATCGCCGAGGCGGAGCCCTGGGTACTGGCCAAGCAGGAGGGGCGCGAGCAGGAGGTGCTCGACATCTGCTCGGTGGGCATCAACCTCTTCCGCCAGCTGATGGTCTACCTGGCCCCGGTGGTACCCGCCATGGCGGAGGGCGCCCGCGAGTTCCTGAAGCTTGACGCCCTCGATTGGCACAGCCGCCACCAGGTGCTGCTGGACCACGAGATCGCCAGGTTCAAGCCGTTGATGACCCGCGTGGAGCGCGACAAGATCGACGCCATGATCGAGGCGTCCAAGGAGGATCTGGTGGAAGAACAGAAGCTCAAGGAGACCCCCCGGGGGCCCCTGACCGACGAGCCGATCTCGCCGGAGATCGCCTTCGACGACTTCATCAAGGTGGACCTGCGCATCGCGCGCATCGCCAAGGCGGAGTACGTCGAGGGCGCCGACAAGCTGCTCAAGCTGACCTTGGATCTGGGCGGCGAGACCCGCACGGTATTCTCCGGCATCCGCGCCGCCTACGCCCCCGAGGCGCTG
Source organism: Halomonas sp. (assembly GCA_046540755.1). GTDB lineage: Bacteria > Pseudomonadota > Gammaproteobacteria > Pseudomonadales > Halomonadaceae > Halomonas. The sequence goes on from JBKHEO010000053.1 coordinate 8,653, forward strand.
GAAGGCCGGCTCACCGTGATGGTCGCCAACCTGGCGCCGCGCAAGATGCGCTTCGGCGTCTCCGAGGGCATGGTACTGGCCTCGGCCAACGACAAGGGCATTACCCTGCTCTCGCCGGATGCCGGCGCCGAGCCCGGTCAGCGGGTGACCTGACCCACCGTGAGTCGCCGAGACCTCATCGCGGCCATCGACGCCCTGCTGCCCCAGACCCAGTGCGGCAAGTGCGGCTTCGAAGGCTGCCGGCCCTATGCCGAGGCGATCGCCGATGGCGAGCCGATCAACCGCTGCCCGCCCGGTGGCGAGACCACGCTCGTGCGGCTGGCCAAGCTCACCGGCCAGCCGGTGCAACCCCTGGCGGAGCCCCCCCAGTCGCCGCTTGCCGCGGTGATCCGTGAGGCGGAGTGCATCGGCTGCACCAAGTGCCTCCAGGCCTGCCCGGTGGACGCCATCCTGGGCGCGGCCAAGCGCATGCATACGGTGATCGCGGACGAGTGCACCGGCTGCGAGCTATGCGTGGCGCCCTGCCCGGTGGACTGCATCGACCTGGTGCCCCATCCCGCCTGGCAGGCCGCCGAGACCGAGGCCGAACGTGATGCCTACCTGGCACGGCGCGCCGAGCAGGGGCGACGCCGCCACCAGGCGCGCCAGGCGCGTCTGGCCAGGGAGGCCCGCGACAGGCGGCTGGAGCGCCAGAAGCGCCTGATGCAGCAGCGCCGGCGCTCCGGCAGCGCCGCCCCTGCCGCCCGCCCGGGGAGCCATGTCATGAAGCGACAGCGCCAGATGGCGGTCAAGGCTGCCGAACAGGCCGTCAAGCGAGTGCAGCAGCAGCTGGAGAGCGCCCGCCGCCGCGGCGATGCCGACGCCGAGGCCACCGCCCGCACCCAGCTGCCGGAGGCCGAGCGCCTGCTCGCCGAGGCCAGAAGCGCACTGGCGCAGACAGACGCGAGCGAATGATCCGATGACATCTTGCCGACTCCCCGCGCGGGGCTGATCCTGCACAGGCCAAAACCCAACATCATGAACGCCCAGAAACGCTACGAGATCTTCGCGCGGCTGCGCGAGCACAACCCCGAGCCCACCACCGAGCTCGAGTGGGAAACCCCCTTCGAGCTGCTCGTTGCAGTGCTGCTCTCCGCCCAGGCCACCGACGTCGGCGTCAACAAGGCGACGGCCCGCCTCTTTCCGGTGGCCAACACCCCCGGGGCGATCATCGAGCTAGGACTCGACGGGCTCAAGGAGCACATCAAGACCATCGGCCTCTACAACACCAAGGCCGAGAACCTGATGAAGACCTGCCACCTGCTGGTGGAGAAGCACGGAGGCGAGGTACCCCGCACCCGCGCCGCCCTGGAGGCACTGCCCGGGGTGGGGCGCAAGACCGCCAATGTCATCCTCAATACCGCCTTCGGCCAGCCCACCATCGCCGTGGACACCCATATCTTCCGGGTCGCCAACCGCACCGGCATCGCCCGCGGCAAGGATGTGGTCGAGGTGGAGAAGAAGCTGCTGCGCCACGTGCCTAAGGAGTTCCGCAAGGACGCCCACCACTGGCTGATCCTGCATGGCCGCTACACCTGCGTGGCGCGCAAGCCCCGCTGCGGCAGCTGCGTGATCGAGGATCTCTGCGAGTTCCAGGAGAAGACCGAGCTGTAGCCACGGAGTGGCGTCGGTCGCCGCCACCTGCTTGACTGGCCACAGGCCCCGACGAGACATCCCCCATGGAAGCGCTGAAGTACCTCCTGCTGCCGCCGGTCATCAACGCCCTGCTGATCCTCGCCGGCCTGGCCGCCGGCACCGGTCGACTGACGGGCGGGCTGCTCGTCACCCTGGGCCTTGCCGGCCTGCTGGCCCTGGCCACGCCGATGGCGAGCCACGCCCTTCGCCAGGGGCTGGAACCGCCGCCGCTCTCCGGGGCCGCGGCGCTGCGTGGCGCCGAGGCAATCGTCATCCTCGGCGGCGGACGCGACTACGACAGCCCCGAGTTCGGCTGGGGCGATGCCCCCGCCAACGCCAGCTGGCGACGCCTGGCCTACGGTGCCTGGCTGCATCGCGAGAGCGGCCTGCCCCTCCTGGTCAGCGGCGGCCGCATCCATGACGAGCACAGCGCCGAGGCGAGCCTGATGGCCGCGGCGCTGCGCGAGGTGTTCGAAGTCCCGGTGCGCTGGATGGAGGGCGAGAGCCGCAACACGGCGGAGAACGCCCGCTTCAGCGCCGACATGCTGGCCGGGGCGGGCATCGAGCACGTCGCCCTGGTCTCCCAGGCCTGGCACCTGCCCCGGGCGACCGCCGATTTCGAGGCCGCCGGCCTGACGGTGACCCCGGCCCCCACCGAGTTCGCCAGCGCCCCGTTACCGGGCCTCCACGCCTGGATCCCGCGCGCCTACCACCTCAACCAGAGCACCCGCGCCCTCCACGAATGGCTGGGGCGCGGCGTGGACTGGCTCAAGGCACAGCTGCCGGGGCGCTAGAAGCCCTCGCCCTCCAGGCGATCCGCCAGCTGTCCGAGGATCTCGATGCCCTGGACGTCGGTGGGCAACCAGGGCAGCCGCGGGCGCGGCAAGTGGCCCAGCGTATCGTCGATTCGCGCCAGGTAGCTGGCCTCCTGCTCACGACGCGCCTGCAGGAAGGCGCCATCGGCATCGGGGGGAATCACCCGGTTGACCAGGGTCCCCGCCACCGGGACCCGGGCCTCCTCCAGGGTCGCCACGGCCCGAGCGGTCTCGAGGATCGGCAGGCGTTCCGGGGTGAGCACGAACAGGAAGCCGGTCTCGTCGGCGTTCTCGATGCGGCGCCGCGCCTGGTGGAAGAGGCGGCGGCGGTCGAGCAGCGTCCTGGCCACGTCACGGGTCTTCTCGTCCAGGTCGGCGAGCCCCTCCTCCTGCGGGTCGTCGAAGGGGGTGGCGACGTCACGGCCACGCTTGGGCGTCAGGTGCGAGAGCACCTTGCCGAGCTCCTCGGACTTGCGGTTGTGGGCCAGCAGGCCGTCGGTCCAGGCCGCCATGGCCTCGGGCAGGGTCAGCAGCCGCAGGGTATGGCCGGTGGGCGCGGTGTCGAAGAGGATCAGGTCCCAGTCGGCCTCGTCGTCGGTGATGATCCGCGCCAGCCGCTCCAGCAGCGCCGCCTCCTGGGTACCCGGCGACTGCCGGGTCAGGCGCATCTGGCGCTCCAGTTCGCTCATCATCTCCGGGGCCGCGTAGCGGCGCATCTGGGCGGTGACCCTCGCCAGGTGGGCCTCCACCTCGGCATCCGGGTCGATCTCCATGGCGTCCAGGTTGGGCAGCAGGCGACGGGGCGTGTCGCCCAGCTCGCGGTCGAAGACATCCCCGAGGCTGTGGGCCGGGTCGGTGGAGACCACCAGCACCCGCCGCCCGCGCCGGGCGGCCAGCACCGCCAGGGCCGCGGCCACGGTGGTCTTGCCGACCCCGCCCTTGCCACCGACCCAAAGCAGGCGCTTGTTCAGTAGCTCTTCCATAGGGGCCTCAGCAGCACTTGAAATGATCCAGCGGCGAGCGCTCCATGCCCATCCGCCGATGCCAGTCGTGGAACCGCTCCAGCAGCAGCGGCTGCAGCTCCAGGGTGTAGTAGGCCACCGGGTTCGGGACCCCCATCATGTCGGAGAACACCAGCAGCATGAAAAGGTCGTCCTCGTCTCGCCGGGCGCGCGCGATGGCACCCCGGTAGGGGGAGGAATAGACCTCCTCCGCGAAGAAACGGGCCTGGCGTAGCCAGGCCCGAATCCGTTCGAGACGAGCCTCACGACCTTCGTGTCGGTCGTCGCTCATCCTTCTCTCCTTTCGTTCACTCCTGCTGGACTGGCGCCTCGTTGCGCAGCCGCTTGAGTGCGGCGGCGCACTCCATGGCCACCAGGATCGCGGCCACCAGCACCACGATATCCAGCACCAGCAGGAAGTAGTTGCCCTGCTCGAAGAAGCTGCGCAACTGGATCAGCAGCGCGGCGATGGTCATCACCAGCAGGAAGGCCAGTGGCGCCAGGGTATACCACATCGGGCGTCCCAGACGCACCAGCATCACGGTGACCACCAGCAGGGTCAGGCCGGCCAGCAGCTGGTTGGTGGTCCCGAACAGCGGCCAGATGATCAGGCCGCCGGAGCCATCCGCGCCGCCGGCGCCGAAGGCCAGCAGCAGGCAGCTGCCCACCGCCAGCAGGGTGGCGATCGCCGGCTTCTTCATCCACGGCTGCTGATAGATCTCGCCCCACTCCTGGAAGATGTAGCGCTGCAGGCGCAGGCCGGTGTCCATGGTGGTGCCGGCGAACAGCGCCGCCATCACGGTGAGCAGGGTCGCCGCGGTGGCCTCGGGCAGGCCCAGGCCGTTGGCGATGATGAAGGCGCCGCCCTCGACGAAAGCATCGACGCCGCCCTGGCCGAAGGCGGTGTACATCGCCTCCCAGTCGGCGAAGGTGGCGAAACCGGCGGTGGCGGCCAGGATGGCAGCCAGGGCCAGCATGCCCTCGCCGATGGCGCCGAAGTAGCCGACGAAGCGGGCATCGGTCTCCTTGTCGAGCTGCTTGGAGGTGGTGCCCGAGGAGACCAGGCCATGGAAGCCGGAGATGGCGCCGCAGGCGATTGTCACGAAGAGCAGCGGCAGCAGCGACGGCGTGCCCTCGGGCACATTCTCGTTGAAGGCTGGGGCGACCAGGGTCGGGTTCATCAGCAGGATGGCGCCATAGAGGATGATCAGGCCGATGAACAGCTGCAGGCCGTTGATGTAGTCACGCGGCTGGAGCAGCACCCACACCGGCAGCAGCGAGGCGATGGCGGCATAAGCGAACAGGATCAGGATCCAGATGGCGTTGCCGGACATGCCGCCGACCTCGGCAGGCATCTCCACGGGCACCGAGGGGCCGATACCGATCAGTGCGTAGAGCGCGACGACGCCGACGATGGAGACCATCGGCAGGCTCATCTTGCGGCGATAGATCATCTGGCCGATCACCAGTGCCACCAGGATGGCCCCCCACACCGGCACCACGCCGCTGGGGAAGTTCATCATCAGCCCGGCGATCACCACGGCAAACACTGCGTTGACCATCAGCAGCACCAGGAAGATGACGATCATGAAGATGCTGCGGGCGCGCTTGCCTACCACGTCGCCGGTCAGGGCACCGACCGACTTGGCCTTGTTGCGCACGCTGGCCCAGATGGCACCGAAGTCATGGACGCCGGCAAAGAAGATGGTGCCGAACACCACCCACAGGAAGGCCGGCAGCCAGCCCCAGATCACCGCGATGGCGGGGCCGACGATGGGCGCGGCCCCGGCCACCGAGGTGAAGTGGTGGCCCCACAGCACATAGCGGTTGGTGGGGACGAAGTCGACGCCGTCCTCGAGCTCGTGGGCGGGCGTCTTGTAGTCGGGATCCAGTCGGTAGATCTTATCAGCGATGAACTTCGAGTACAGGAAGTACCCGGCCGCCATCGCGGCAAGACCCAGGACCAGGATGACGATGGCACTCATGGCGCACTCCTAGCTGATGGGACGAAACAGGATGCAGGGCCGA